>DASSYY010000201.1:0-6340 GCA_035703025.1 Gemmatimonadales bacterium
GGGGGCCTTCCTGCTCGGCGCCCTCGAGCGGTTGTCGGCGCTCGCAGGGCAAGACGGCGTCGCCTCCTCAGCCGCCAGGCGACGGATCCTTCAGCGCAGTCTCTTCGGCGTCGACCGGAGCGCGGCCGCCGTCCGGCTCACGGAACTTCGCCTCTGGCTGGCGGTCATTGCCGAGGACCGGGAGGAGCGGCCCGAGCGGGTGGAGCCGCTCCCCAATCTCGACTGCCTGATCCGCCAGGGGGACAGCCTGTTCGAGCCGGTCGGCGGGCAGGTACGCCTGCGCGCGCCCGAGGGGGCCCTCGCAAATGAGCTGACAGCGCTCAGGCATCAGCTCGTCACGGCCAGCGGCTCCCGCAAGCGCGAGCTGGTGCGTGCGCTCCGAACCGCGGAGTGCCGGGCCGCCGAGGCCTCGCTGCGCGCGGCGGAGTCGGAATCGCGAGCGCGCATCGCCGAGTGCCTGAGCGCGGCCCGAAGCCAGGACCTCTTCGGAGGGCAGCGCGGAGCCGACGCGGGCATCCGCCGGTGCCTCGCCGACCACCGCGCGGAGCTCCGGGCCCTCCGCGCGGCCCGCCGCACGCTGGCCCGCGAACGCGAGGTCCCGTGGTTTCACTATCAGAGCCACTTCGCCGACGTGTTCGCCGCCGGCGGGTTCGACCTCGTGGCGGGCAATCCGCCCTGGCTTCGCGCCGAGGAGGTGCCGCCGGAGATGCGCCGGCGGCTGGAAGGGCGATATCGCTGGTGGCGAGGATCCGCCCGAGGATTCGGGCACCGGCCGGACGTGGCCGTCGCGTTCCTCGAGCGCAGCCTGGAGCTCGCCGCGCCGGGCGGCATCGTGGCGCTGCTGGTCCCCGCCAAGCTGGCGACCGCGGGCTACGGGGCGGCGGCCCGGCACGGGCTCACGGCGTCGACCACGCTGATCCACGCAGCGGATCTGACAGGCCGACCTGGCGCGGTCTTCGACGCCACGGTCTATCCGCTGGCGCTCATCGTCCGGAAGTCTCCGGCGCCGGGCGGACATCGCGTGCGCACGTCGCTGGGCAGCGGCGCACCCGCCGCCGGCGTCCTGCAGGCGCGCCTCACGGGCGGCGGCCCGTGGATCCTGTCCGCCGACCGCGCGAGCGAGATCGCGGCGCGGCTCCGCGGCGAGCATCCCCTCGTGGCCGACCGGTTCGCCTGCCAGCTTGGCCTCAAGACCGGCGCCAATCACGTGTTCCTCGATCCGCCGGCCGGCGTGCCACCGCAGTTGCTTCGCTGGGCGCTCCGGGGCCGCGATCTACGGGCGTTCCGGGCTCGATCCCGAGTCAGGCTGCTGTGGACCCACGGGCCGGACGGGGCGCCGCTCGACCGGCTTCCCCCCGCCGCTGCCGCGCACCTGGCGCCGCACGAGCCCCTGCTCCGCGCGCGCGCCGACTTCGTCGGCGGTCCGCCGTGGACGCGGTTCCGCGTCCGGGCCGCCACGGCGCGCCATCGCGTGATCTGGTCCGATCTCGCGCGGCGCCTCACCGCCTGCGCGCTCACCGGACCGCGCGACGGCGGCCGAATTCCCCTCAACACCTGTTACGTGGCGCCGGCCTCCTCGGCCGACGAGGCCGAGCGGCTGGCCGCCTGGCTCAACTCCAGTTGGGTGGGCGCGCTAGCCCGAATCGGAGCGATGCCGGCGGCCGGCGGCTTCCACCGCTTCGCAGCGTCGGTCGTGAGCGGACTTCCGCTGCCGGCCGCCGTCCTGACGGATCAGTCGTTGTCGGCCATCGCCGCCGCAGGCAGACGCGGCGAGGCCGTGCAGGAGGCGCTCGATGACATCGCGGCCACCCGGCTCGGCCTGTCCGACCGGGACCGACGGTCGCTGGGCCGGCTCGTGGACCACGGCACCACGCATCGTCGCTGAATCGCTCCGGGCCGTCGCCGATCCGCTCCGCACCGGGCTCCGGCCCGGCCCGGTCGCGAGCGGCGCGGCGGTGGCCCGTGCCTTGGCGCGAAGCCTCACGCCGGCGGAGCATCCCGGCTGTCCGCCCGGATGGCTGCTTCCCGGCCAGGTCCGGAGCTTTCGCCGGGCGCTGGCCGCTCTGGATCGCTACGGCGGCGCACTCCTGGCCGAGCCGGTCGGCAGCGGCAAGACGTACGTTGCCCTCGCGGTGGCCGCACGCCTGCAGGGGGCACACCCGACCGCCTGCCTGGTGCCCGCGACACTGCTCCAGCAGTGGCGTGCAGTCGCGGCACGCGTCGGCGTGCGGGTCGACGTCGGGACGCATCAGATGGCCAGTCGCGGCCGACTGCCGGCCTGTACCCGTGGCCTCGTGATCGTCGACGAGAGCCATCACTTCCGGAATCCGCACACCCGACGCTACGCCCATGTCGCGCCGTGGCTCGTGGGCCGGCCGGTGCTGCTGCTGAGCGCCACGCCGGTGGTGAACCGCCTGGACGACCTGGCCCACCAGCTCCTCCTCGGCGCACGGGACGATGCCCTCGTGGCCGACGGGATGGTCTCGCTCCGGAGCGGCCTCGCGGCGGGCCGAGGCCTTGCCGGGCTGGGCAATCTGGTCATCGAGGACACGTCCGAGGCCGGTCCCCGACCCGCACGCCGCTCGGGGCTGAATGCGGCTCCTGCGGAAGAGAACCGCCTCGCGGACACGGCGATCCGTGCCCTCGCGTGCCTTCGCCTCTCGACCCATCCACCCATCGCCGCGCTGCTGCGCAGCGTGCTCCACCGCGCGGTGGCCTCGAGTCCGGCGGCGCTGGCCGGTGCGTTGCGCCGGTATCAGGCGCTCCTCCGGCACGCCGAGGAGGCCCGACAGGCCGGCCGATCGCTCACCCGGACAGAGCTCCGCGACTTCGCCGGCGAGCTGGACGACCAGCTGGTCTTGTGGGCGCTGCTCAGCGACAGCGTCGGGGGGCTGGATCTCTGCCTCGACGATCTGGCGCAGGTGGACGGCCTCGTCGCCGATGCCGGCCGGTGGGCGGCCACCGTCGATCCGAAGCTCGAGCGCCTGCGCGTGCTCCTGGCCGACCGTCGGCCCACCGTCGTCTTCTGCACGCGGCGCGAGACCGTCCGTCATCTTCGCGACCGGCTGTCTCCACCCGCAGTCGCCTGGTGCACCGGCGAGCGCGCCGGGCTGGGCCACCTGCCGGCGCCCCGTGCCGCAGTGCTCGAGTGGTTTCGAGATCCGCGAGCCTGGCACGGCCACCGCCCGCCGCCGACCTGCCTCGTGGTGACCGACGTGGCGGCCGAAGGGCTCGACCTCCGGCTCGCGGCGCGGGTGGTGCACTACGACCTGCCGTGGACGCCCATGCGGCTCGAGCAGCGGGAGGGTCGCGCGGTGCGGCTCGGGTCCGATCTGGCGCTGGTCGACGTGGTGCGCTTCGTCCCTCCGCCGGCGCTGGACGCGGTGCTCGCCGTGGACGAGCGGCTCCGAAGCAAGGCCGCGCTTCCGGCACTCGCGGGCCTGGGCGCCGGCGGGGCGCGTCTCTGGCGGTGGCGGTCAGCACTCGCCGACCGGTTGGGCGATGGCCCGGGCGTGCCGGGCATCGCGTTCGTACCGGGGGATGGGCGTGCCCAGGGCGGCGGGCTGCTGGCCGGCTTCGAGCTGACGGCGCTCCGGCGCGGTGCGCGCGACCGGGTCGGATGCGTCGTGGGCTGGCTCGGAGCCGACGACGTCTGGCGGGAGGACGAGACCAGCGTGACCGAGCGGCTGCTCATGGCCGCTGAATTCGAGGACGCGACCCCGCCGGATCCCGAGCTCCTCCGGCAGGCGCTCGACCGGCTGGCCGGTCCGGTCCGCGCCCGCCTCGCGATCGCCGCGGCTCGGCGGTGGTCGGCTGCCGAGCCCGATGGCGCCGCGCGCCGCCTGGCCGAGCGACTTGGAGCGCTGGTCCGCGATGCGGCCCGCCGGCGCGACGGGCCGGCCCTCGCGCGGCTGGAGCACGCTCTTGCCTTCGTGGCCGGCGGGCACACGGCCGGTGAAGCGCTCCTGGTCCGGCGGCTCGCGGAGGCGAACGACCGCGAGCTCGCCGATGCCGCGCGGCGCATGCCGGCAGCGGCGCCCCGATGGGACGCGATCGACGTCAGGCTGTGCGGGGTGGTGGTCTTCGGGAACTAGTCGGTGCGACCGATCACCATGCGGCTGGCCTGAAACGCGCGGGGCACGTTGGTCTCGCCCCGGAATTCGAAGTGGTCCGGGTCCATGATGCGGTCGGGCGCGGTCCGGCCGGCCTCACCCTCGCGGAGGAACCGCGCCAAGAGGTGCTCGGCCAAGGTCGCGGCGACGTACCAGACGCCCGGGTCGACTCCCGGATACCTGTCGGCGAACTCGGGCCGGAGCCGCGCCTCGCGCGGGGGCGCTTCGGAGGTCATGGTTCCACAGTAGGATCGGCGCGCGGGCCGCGCAACCGGTCCGGCACCCCGCTAGTTTCCCCGCATGGCCGCCATTCAGACCGTGCTCTTCGATCTCGACGGCACGCTGATCGACTCGATCCGCCTCATCCTCGACAGTTACCACCACACGCTCGCCGCGCACGGCATTCCGCCAAGAACGGACGAGGAATGGCTGCGGGGGGTCGGCACTCCGCTGATCGTGCAGTTCGCCGAGTGGCGCGACGATCTCGGCAAGCTCGAGGCGATGATCGCCACATACCGCGAGTACAACCTCGCCCACCACGACCGGATGGTCACCGTCTACCCCGGCGTCGTCGGTGCCCTCGGCGCCATCCGCGCGGCCGGCCGGCGCACGGGCCTCGTGACCAGCAAGAATCGGCAGGGGGCGCTGCGCGGCCTCACTCTCGTCAGGCTGGAGGCCATGATGGACGTGCTGGTATGCGCCGACGAGGTGACCAATCCCAAGCCGCATCCGGAGCCGGTCGAGAAGGCCGTGGCGCTGCTGGGCGCGGACCCCCGGACGACCGTGTACGTGGGGGACAGCATCCACGACATGGTCTCGGGGAGGGCGGCCGGCGTGCGCACCGCCGCGGCGCTCTGGGGTCCTTTCGGCCGCTCCCATCTCGAGCATGCGACGCCCGACTACTGGCTCGAGTCCCCCGCCGACCTGCTCACGCTGCTCGACTAGCCGTCGAGGATCTCGCGGGCCCGCCGGATGAGCTGATCGACGGTGAACGGCTTCTCCACAAAGGCGGCCCCCGGCGGCATCTCCTCCTCCGGCGACACCGACCGCGCGCTGTATCCCGACATAAACAGCACCTTGAGGTCCGGAGAGCGGGCGCGGAGCCGCCGCACCAGCTCGCGACCGTCCATTTCGGGCATCGAGATGTCGGTGATCACGAGGTCGACCGGCCGACCGCCCTCCGCCACGATCCGGAGCGCGTCGTCTCCGTGGCGCGCCTCGATGACGCTGTAGCCGTATCGCTCGAGCAGACGTCGGGCCGAGCTGCGGACGGCGGCTTCGTCCTCCACCAGGAGCACCGTCTCGGTGCCGCCCGGAAGACTGCGCCAGTCGGGCTGGCCGGCCGGGACGGCCGCCGAGCCCTCGTGGCGCGGCAGGAACACGGTGAAGGTGGCCCCCTGCCCCGGCGCGCTCTCGACGGCGATGTGCCCGCCGCTCTGCTCCACGATCCCGTACACCGTGGAGAGGCCCAGGCCCGTGCCGCGGCCGGCCTCCTTGGTCGTGAAGAACGGCTCGAAGATCCGGGCCTGCGTCGGGACGTCCATACCCACGCCGGTATCGCTCACGGAGAGGGTGACGTAGGCGCCGGGGCCGACTCCGCTGCCGCGCGGGTCGCCGGCGGCACCGAGCTGGAGGTTGGCGGTCGCGACGGTGACGCGGCCGCCGCCGGGCATCGCGTCGCGGGCGTTCACGAGGAGGTTGACGAGCACCTGCTCGAGCTGGTCGGGGTCGGCCAGCACGGGCCAGAGCCCGGGGTCGAGCTCGAGCTCCAGCGTGACGTCGGCGCCGAGCAGCCGCCGCAGCATCGCATCGACCTGCTCGACGCAGCTGTTGAGCGAGACCACCCGCGGCTGGAGCACCTGCCGCCGGCTGAATGCCAGCAACTGGCGCGTGAGGCCGGCGGCGCGCTGGCCGGCGTGGCGAATCTGCTCGAGGTCGCCGCGAATCGGGTCGCCGGGGCGGAGCTGCTGCAGCACCAGGTCGCTGTAGCTCAGGATGCCGGTGAGCAGGTTGTTGAAGTCGTGGGCGATTCCTCCGGCCAGCCGGCCGACCGCCTCCATCTTCTGCGCCTGGCGGAGCTGCTCCTCGCTCCGGCCGAGGGCTTCCTCGCGCGCGCGCTGCTCGGTGACATCCTGATAGAGGGCGATCGCTCCGGTGATCCCGCCGTCGGGACCCCGCAGCGGCACGGCGGAGGTGAGGAAGGTGCGGTGGGCACCGTCGTGGGTCTC
>DASSYY010000207.1:0-12935 GCA_035703025.1 Gemmatimonadales bacterium
CGGCGAGCTCAGGCTCGAGCCGGGGGCCGACGTGCCCGCGACGCTGGACGCCCTGGCGGCGATCCCGGGCATCGGCGAGCGCACCGCTACGGCGATCGTCATGCGCGCACTGCAGTGGCCTGATGCCTTTCCGTCCGCCGACCCGAAGCTGCAGCGCGCCGCGGGCGTGAGCGGTCCCGGCGCGCTGCTTCGCCTCGCCGAGCGGTGGCGGCCCTGGCGCGCGTACGCCGCGGCGCACCTGTTGCTGCTCGCGCCTCCCGGACGTGTTGATCGGCATGGGGTCGGTCGTCTGAATGGCACAAGCGAAGGGACGCCTCGGGCTCGTCGCGGGCGTGAACGGCCCGCGGGTCTGACACGCTAGGCCCCGCCGCACCGCGGCGCTCGCCGCATTCGGACCTCGAATCCGCACGGCGGGCCGCTCACTCAATCCTGACGTACCCGCCTGCGAGGACGCATGCCCTACCCGATCCACTCGCCGCGGCGCAGCGCGCTCCTGCTCGGCCTCGCTGCCTGTACCCTCACCCTGACGGCCTGGGGCTGGCGGGAGCGCGGCGTGCCGCCGCCACGATCACGGGCCGCCTGCGCGACGCCGGAGTTCCGCCAGTTCGATTTCTTCGCGGGCGACTGGGACACCTACGACGTGACGGACCCGGGGAAGGTCGTGGCGCGGAACCGGGTGACCGTGGTGCTCGGCGGGTGCGCGGTGCGCGAGGTCTACGAGCAGGGGGACGGACTGGTCGGCGAAAGCCTCAGCCTGTACGACGCCTCCCGGCGGCGGTGGCACCAGAGCTGGGTGACCAATCGCGGCAGCCTGCTGCTGCTCAACGGCGGCATGGAGGGGGAGCGGATGATCCTGACCGGGCCGGACCGCACGCCGGACGGCAAGGCGTCGCTGCTGCGGGGCGTCTGGTGGAAGGAGGGGATGGACGTGCGTGAGAAAGCGGAGCGATCGACGGACGGCGGGAAGACCTGGACGCCGGTATTCGACATCGTCTTCCGGCCGCACCGGTAGCGGCGCCTCGCTGGGGTGACTCGTTCTCAGCGATCGATGTAGGACATCATGCTCTCCCCGTACCGCGGCCCCGCGGTGGCCGCGGGCGGGAGCGCCGCGTCGAGCCGCGCCAACTCGGCGGCGCCGAGCCGGAGGTCGGCCGCGGCGACGTTCTCCTCGATAAACCGGCGGCGCTTGGTGCCGGGGATCGGCACCAGATCCGGGCCCTGATGCAGCACCCAGGCGAGCGCCACCTGGCCCGGCGCAGCGTCGAGCTCCGCGGCCACGTCACCGACCACGGCGGCGGCGCGGACGTTGGCGTCGAAGTTGGCGCCCTGGAAGCGGGGATCGCCGCGACGGTAGTCGCCCTCAGGGTACTCCTCCGCCCGCTTCGCCGTACCCGTCAAGAAGCCGCGCCCGAGCGGGCTGAACGGCACCAGGCCGATGCCGAGCTCGCGCAGCACCGGCAGGATCTCGTCCTCCAGGTTCCGCTCCCACAACGAATACTCGCTCTGCAGCGCCGAGATCGGGTGGACGGCGTGCGCGCGCCGGATGGTCTGCGGCGCCGCTTCGCTCAGCCCGAGGAAGCGCACCTTTCCCTGCCCGACCAGTTCACCCATCGTGCCCACGACGTCCTCGATGGGCACCTGCGGATCCACCCGGTGCTGGTACAGAAGATCGATGCGGTCGGTCCCGAGCCGGCGGAGCGAGCCCTCGACCGCCTCGCGGATGTGAGCCGGGCGGCTGTCGAGGCCGCCGCGGCCGCTCGACCCGATCTCCCAGCCGAACTTGGTGGCGATGACGGCCCGATCGCGCCGCCCGGCGAGGGCGCGGCCGAGCAGCGACTCGTTGGTGTAGGGACCGTAGACCTCGGCGGTGTCGAACAGCGTCACCCCGAGCTCGAGGGCACGGTGGATAGTGGCCACCGACTCCTCGTCGTCCGGCGTGCCGTAGGACTGGCTCATGCCCATGCAGCCCAGCCCGAGGGCGGAAACCGTCAGACCTTGCGTGCCCAGCCTGCGTGTCGTCAACATGATCGAACGATAGGACGGCTGGAACTCTGCCACCACCCCTCCGTAGTGCTCCGACCTCCATCCCGGATTCCCGATGCGCGCACGCATACCACGGCTGGCCCTCGGACTGGCTCTCACGCTTTGGGCATCGGTCGCCGCGGGACAGGCGGCAGCGTCGGGCTCCGCGAGCGCCGATACCGCCGTCCTTCAGCGCCTGCTCGCCGCGGAAGACGCGCGCGGGACGGGGGCCGACGGACTCGAGCCGCTGCTGGCGGTGTTGTCCGGGGGCGACACGCTGCTGCGCCGGCTCGCGGTGCGTGGGCTCGGGCGGTTTCAACGGCCGGAGCTCGGCCGTCGGCTGCTGCCGTTGCTCGCCGACCCGGTCCCCGCCGTCCGCGCCGAGGCGGCGAACGCGGTCGCGCAATCGCTCCGGCGGCTGCGGCGCAGCGCAGCCGATACCGGCGGTGCGGCCCTCGGCACGCGTGAAGCGGCCGCGGCCCTCGCCCGCGCGCTCGCGACCGAACCCGACCCGCGCGTGGCGGATGCGCTGGCCCAATCCCTGGGGCGCCTGCCGCTCCCCGACACGGGGGCGGCACGGGCCGCGGAGGAGGCCATCCGTGCGCGGTTCGCCGCGCGGCAGACGCCGGGCCTGACCCACGGGCTCTATACGCTCGCGCGGGCGCGCCGGGCCACCGGCACGCTCACGCCCGCGAGCGTGGAGCTGCTCCGGCGCGCGGCACTCGGGTCGGCGGACACGGTCGTCCGGCGGCTGTCGCTGCTGACGCTGGCCGCGGCCGGCGGCATGGACAGCGTCACGGCGGTGCGCGCCATCCGCGACCGCGACGACGAGTCCCGCCGGATGGCGCTTCGGGGCACCGGCACGCTGCCGGCGCCGCTGCGCGCAACGCTCGTGCGCCGCGCATCGCGGGACCCGAGCACGATCGTGCGCACGGAGGCCATCGCGGCAGCGCGTCTCGGCGAGGGGCCGCCGGACTGCGCGCCGATCCTGCAGCTCACCCGCGACCGCGACCCGTACGTGGCACTCACGGCGATCGACTCGCTCGGGAGCGGGTGCGCCGACCCGGCGACCGCGGCCGCCGCGTTGGGGCGGCTCGTCACGACCCCGGTCACGGCGGGTCCCGTGGATCACCGGTGGCAGACCGGCGCCCACGCGTTGCTCGCGCTCGCCCGGCTGGATACCGCCGCGGCCCGGCCGCTGCTTCCGGCGATGGCGAGTGCGGCGCGGGCGGAGCCGAGGATCTACGCGGCGCGCGTGGCTGCCGCCGTGCGGGATCGCGCACTGCTCCTCCGTCTCGCGGGCGACGCCGACCGGAACGTGCAGGAGGCCGCCATCGCCGGGCTCGCCGCCGTTGCCGGACACGAGGCGGACAGCGTCTACCTCGGGGCGCTGGGCTCGAGCGGGTACCAGGTGGTGCTGGCCGCGGCGACGGCGCTCGACAGCACCACGCATCCCGGGGCCCTCCCGGCGCTGCTCGACGCGTTCGACGCCCTGAGCGCGCGGCGAAGCGAGAACGCCCGGGATCCGCGGGTGGCGATGCTCGATCGGATCGCCGCGCTGGGCTCGGCGGCCACCGCGCCGCGGCTCACGCCGTACCTGGCGGACTACGACACGACGGTCGCGGCACAGGTCGCGACCATGCTCGCGGGCTGGAGCAGCACGTCGGCGGAAGCACATCCGAGCCCGCTGCCGATTCGCCCGGAGCCGCTGGCCGAGCTGTTTCTCCGGCGGTCGATCCGCCTTCGCGTCACGATGGCGCCGTCCAGTGGCGGCGGCAGCTTCACGGTCCGGCTCTTCCCGGACGAGACGCCGGCCACGGTCGCACGGGTGGTCCGGCTGGCGCGCGAAGGGTTCTACGACGGCAAGGCGTTCCAGCGGGTCGAGCCCAATTTCGTCATCCAGGGCGGCGGGCCGGACGCGAACGAGTACGTCGGGGATGCGGCGTTCATGCGGGACGAGCTGACGCTCCGGACCCACGCGCGGGGAACGGTGGGGATTTCGGCACGGGGCCGCGACACGGGCGACGGGCAGTGGTTCATCAACCTGGTGGACAATCCGCTGCTGGACCACGAGTTCACGATCTTCGGCCGGATCGACGGGGGGCGGGAGGTCGCGGAGCGGATCCTCGAAGGGGATCGAATCGGGCGGATCGAGGTGGTGAAGGAGCGGTGACGGGGCGTATTTGCCGGGCCTTAGAATCGGCCGTATGTTGTCCCGCCAGTGTCGCCCATCGTCCTGGCCTTCACATGCGTCCTGACCCGAACTGCCGCCGCGTGATGCGGCGCCGCCGGCGCGCCGCCCTCGCCATGCTCGCCACTCTGGGCGGCTGCGCGCGTGCCGCGCCGGATGCCTCGCCTCCTCCCGCCACCGCCACGGCGACACCGAGCGTCGCCGCGGCCGACCCCTATCACCCCCCACCCCGCGATACGGTGGACCTCGCGGCCTACCGCGGCTGGCAGCAGTACAGCCTGCAGTGCGCCCGCTGCCACGGCGAGGACGCTCAGGGTTCCTCGTTCGGCCCGAGTCTCCTCCTCGCACTCGGACCGGAGGGCCACACTCCGACTCGGGAGGAGTTCCTCGACGTCCTCACCCATGGGCGCTCGGACAAGGGCATGCCCTCGGCCGCCAAGATGGGGCTCGACTCGACCTACTTCGAAGGTCTGTATCAGTATCTCAAGGGCCGGAGCGACGGCCGGCTGCACGGCGGCCGCCCGGCCAGGCGAGAGAACTAGGGCGCGACGCTGCACCGCAAGACAGGTTCATCCCTCCTTCATCGTGGTTTCAGACCCCCGGCCCCCGTATCTGGGTATCTGAAACCCTCCCTCCGAAGGAGCTTCTCGATGCCGCCGTTCGACATGAGCCTGGTCCAGCGTGGCGCCCGTCTGCGCCGCTCGCCGTTCTACGAGGCCGAGCAGCACTACGGCCCCCGGGGATACACCGTGTACAACCACATGCTGTTCCCCACCAACTACGACGACTTCGAGGCCGAGTACTGGCACCTGCTGAACCACGTGACGCTGTGGGATGTGGCGGTGGAGCGGTGCCTGGAGGTGTCCGGCCGGGACGCGGTGCGGCTGGCCCAGCTCATGACCCCGCGGGACCTGTCGGCCTGCGCGGTGGGGCAGGCGAAGTACGTGCTCATCTGCCAGGCCGACGGCGGCATCCTCAACGACCCCGTGATGACCCGGATGGACGAGAACCGGTTCTGGTTCGCGCTGGCGTCGAGCGACGCCCTGTTCTACGCCCGGGGGCTCGCGGACTCTACCGGGCTCGACGTCGAGATCCGGGAGGCGGAGGCCTACCCGCTGCAGATCCAGGGGCCGAAGTCCCGGTACGTGGTGCAGGATCTGTTCGGCAAGGAGATCCTCGATCTCAAGTACTACTTCTTCCGGGAGACCCAGGTGGACGGCATCCCGGTCATCGTGACCCGGACCGGGTGGACCTCCGAGGTCGGCTACGAGGTGTACCTGCTCGACCGGTCGAGAGGGACCGAGTTGTGGGAGCGGATTCTCAAGGCCGGCGCCCCCTACGACATCCGGCCTACCGGCCCCAGCGACATCCGCCGGATCGAGGGCGGGATCTTCAACTGGGGCGCCGACATGACCTACCAGAACAACCCGTTCGAGCTCGGGCTCGATCGGCTGGTGGACTTCGGAATGGCCGGCGAGTGCATGGCGATGGAGGCGCTGCGGCGGATCCGGGACCGGGGCGTTGAGCGCCGGATCGTCGGCATCGAGCTGAACGGCGACCCGCTGCCGGGGCTCAATTTCACGAAGTGGCCGGCCCACGCCGGGGGCCGGCAGGTCGGCAAGGTGACCTCGGCGATCTACTCACCGAGGCTCAAGAAGAACATCGGGTACTGCTGGCTGCCGACCGAGGTCGCCGCGATGGGCACCACGGTGGACGTCGCCAGTGAGTGGGGCAGGCGCACCGCCACGGTCGTCCCCCTGCCGTTCGTGGACCCGGAGAAGCGGATACCGGTGTCGTAGGAGTCCGGGCCCGGCGGGAGGCCGGTTTGCGTGCGCCGAGTGCGGCGGGTAGGTTCTGCCCCGCTATTCCCGCGGAACGCCTCAGCCCGTATTCCTCGACAACGGAGGGTCCTGTGCGCCGCTTCACGCTATGCTGCTGCGCGGTCGTGCTGGTCGGCTGCAATAAACCCAAGGAGCAACCGGCCATGGACACGACGGCCGCCGCCCCCGAGGCGCCGGCGGGGCCGGCGCCGATCGCGCTCGCGGATGTCGCCGGGAAGTGGTCCGTGCGGGTGATGCCCGAGAGCGGGGACAGCACCCTCCTGACCTACGAGCTCGTGGCGACCGCCGACCCGTCCGGCTGGACGCTCAACTTCCCCAAGCGGCCGCCGGTTCCCGCCCGTGTCACCGCGGCGGGCGACAGCATCGTCACCGAGGCGGGTCCGTACGAGAGCGTCCTGCGGAAGGGTGTCCAGGTCACAACGAACGGTGTCATGCGGCTGGTGGACGGCAAGCTGGTGGGCACGACCACCGCTCACTACGCCGCGAGCGGCGCCGATTCGGTGCTCAGCCTGCGCTTCGAGGGAACCCGCGCGCCCTGATCGCGCCCGGGCGGCCTCGCAGGCCGCTAGGCGGTCGAGCGCGAGCTTGGCGCCGAGCGCTCGAGCCTCAGCAGGGGCCTCCGCCGGGCGAAACGCGGCTGGTGTCCGCAGGCTCGGGCTCGGTGGGATCGGGAGACAGGCTCACAGCGGCGGCATGCGCGGCCGTCGCGAGGAGTTGGAGGCGACCGGGGCCGAGTGAGGGGAATGAGAGCTTCGCGAGCGCCGCCGTGGGAATCTCGCGGACGTCCCGGCCGAACAGCCGGTCGTAGATGGTGAGCGCCGCGAGCAGGCTTCCCGCCGGTGCGGGGTGATAGCCGTCCGGCCCGTAGAGCGGCAGCGTCGCATCGGCCTCGAGCGCGAGCTTCCAGGCGAGCCCGACGGGGACCGCGACCCCACCCACGGCTCGCGCGGCCAGCGTGGCGGACTCGGCGGCGCCGGCGAGCGCGCCGGGACTGCTCTGGCGGGTCCACGGCAGGAAGAGCACAACCCGACCCCCCGCCGCGCGGACGTGCGGCGCCAGGCGCATCGCCGCCATCACCAGCGTGTCACGGCAGATGCCGGCGGGCGTCGGCCCCTGCTGGAGCACCACGAATCCCCAGTGGCCGCGATCGATCCGGGCGACGGCGTCGGTGGCGCCATTGGTGTGGTCGATGACGGCGAGGTTGGGTCCGGCGGCCATCTCCACGCTCACGCTGTCCTCCGCCGCGCGTGCCACCTGGCCCAAGAGCGCGGGGAGGTCGTTGGTGTAGGTGAGGCTGTTGCCGACGAAGAGGATCGAGCGGGGCGACGGCTCTTCGCCGGCGGTCGCGGGCGAGCAGCCGGCGAGAGCCGCGGACAGGGCGAGGATCGTCAGGGGCCTGGTGGGCATGTCCCGAGGACGACGCTGCCGCCGGCGAGCGCACAGTGCGCGGGAGTTACCGCCGGATCTGGTACGCCAGCTTCACGAAGAAACCGTCGTTCCGCCGCTCCAGCCGCGACCAGTTGAACTCCGCGTCGGTCTCGAGCGAGCTGCCGTACCCGAGGAACGCCACCGTCCCCGGCGTCGGCTCGAACGACGCCAGCAGATCGACCCGGAGCCCGTTGAACTCCGTACCCGGCTGCGCCGCCCCGGCGATGACGAGCGGCGCGCCGCTGGCGGGCTCGGTCAGCGCCGCCCGGCGCTCGGAGCGGTACTCGCCGATGGCGCGGAAGAAGAGCGAGCGCCGCGGCTGGTACTCCACCTGGAGCCGCGGGATCGTGGTGCGGGCGAACTCGCTGCCGTCGAGCCGGGACAGCCGGAACACCGTGCCCGTAAACGCCACCCGGATCGTCGACGCCGGCCGGAGGCCGAGCTCGCCGCTCAGGAGCCATGCCTTACCGGTCGTGCCCTCCTCGAAGATCGCCGCGCGACCCCGCTGGTACTGCACGTGGGCCTCGAGCTGCCGCCAGGTCGGCGTCGTCACACCCGTCCGCCACATGAAACCGGAGAAATCGTCCGCCGGACGGTAGGCGGGCCCGCCGGCGCTCCCCACGGTGTAGTCGGCGTAGCTCGAGTCCTGGAAGTTCACGAAGTCGCGCTCGACATGGCCGTTGAGTTCCCACCCGCCCCGAAGCTGGAAGGTGGCGTCGAACTGCTCGTAGCCCTCGAGCGCGGGGTTGAAGCCGAAGTCCCGGTAGAGCCAGGTCCGGTCAGGGCCGAAAAAGACGGTGAGGTTCTCGAGCGCCGCCCCGCGGGCGCCGTAGATCGTGAACCGGTTGTAGGCGTGGGCGTTGACCACATCGCTCCGGAGCCGGTTCACGAACCCCGCCTGATCGTCGAAGCCGCGTCCGAGGCCCTTCACCAGATAGTTGAAGCCCCACGAGCGCCCGGTGCGATCGTATTCCGCCTGCCAGATCGGCGCGGTGCGGCTGCCCACCCCGTCGTGCGTGACCGAGGCGCCAAGCTGGAACTGGGTGTAGTACAGTCCCCAGACATAGCGGAAGTCGCCCGCGAGCACCCGGTTGTGAAGGCTCCCCTGGTCGCGGTTGGTGAAGGTCACCCCGGCGATGGAGTTGCGCCCGAAGTCCCGGCGCAGCCGGGTGACGTTGAACCAGGCGTCGCCGGCGTCGGTCTCGTCCACCGCGGTCAGGTGGGCGACGCCGAGCTGCCCGAACTTGCCCGTGAGCTTGGCGCCGACCTTGGGGTTCACGATGCGGCGGGTGTAGACCAGCGTCTGCGGCGAGCCGAACAGCTCGATCCCCTCGAGGAAGAACGGTCGCTTCTCGGGGAAGAAGAGCGCGAACCGCTCGTTGACGGTCACCTGCCCCGCGTCGCTCTCCACCTGGCTGAAATCCGGGTTGAGCGTGGCGTCGAGGGCGTAGCTGGTGAAACCGAGCCGGAGGTTGAGGCCGGCGTCGGGATTGAAATCGTCGCGGACGAACTCGCCGGTGGCGTCGTCGCGGTTGCCGTCGGCGGTGGCGGTCGCGAACGGCTGGGCCTCGACCGCCACGCCCCGCTGGAGGTCGTGCAGCCCGCCGATGGCTCCCTCCTGGCCGATGAAGCTGGCATTGGCACGCCGGACGTCGGTCCAGGTGTCGGTGTAGCCGGTCCGCTGGACCACCCGCGTCACGTTGAAGCCCCAGCTCTGCGGCTGGCCCCCGGGGTAGCGCAGGCTCTTGAATGGAATCCGGATCTCGACCTCGTAGCCCCGGGCGGTGATCCGGCCCTTGGACTCCCAGGTGAAGTCGGGATTGAGGTCCGTGCTGCCGGGGATGAGGCTGCTGACCTGGCCGGCGCCCTCGCTGCGGACCCCGTCGCTCTGGGCCCCGAGCGGGTTCACCCCGAAGAAGAACGCCCGCCGGCGGTCGTGGAAGGTGTCGATGTCGATGACGACGTGGTCGTCGCTGTCGATGTTGTCGCGATCGGCGACCGTGGCCCGGATCGCGGCCGGCTGCCGGTCGTGGGCCACGATGCCGAAGAAGATGGCATCCGGCGCGTACCAGACCAGGACCTCGGTCTGCTCCTCGGCGGGGCGGCCGTCCACCGGCTGGTACTGCCAGAAGCCGCCCAGCCGCGCCGCCTCGGACCAGACCGGCTCGTCGAGCGAGCCATCGATCTGTACTGTGGCCTCCACCCGCGGCACCTCGGCGGTGGGCGAGCCCTTCCCCTCGACGACGGCTCCGGAGACGGCAGTCTGAACGAGCAGCAGCAGAGCGAGCACGGGCCATTGGGTTGAGGTGAGGCGATGGCGACGCCGAGTGAGTCTCGGGTGCCGAGCAATCTACGCAGTGCCGGGGGACCGAGTTTCCCCGCAAGCCGGACGGTCTCGGCCCGCTATTCCACCCAGTCCGCGATGAAGATATTGGTCTCGCCCCGCTCCCGGCCGTGCCGGTTGGAGGCGAATACCAGCCGCCGGCCGTCCGGGCTGAACATCGGGAACCCATCGAACTCGCCGCTCGTGGTCACCCGCTCCAGCCCGGTGCCGTCGTCACCCACCAGGTAGAGGTCGAAGTTCCGGCTGCGTGGGTCGGGGTAGTTGGAGGCGAACACGATCCGGCGGCCGTCCGGATGGAAGAACGGCGCGAAGCTCGCCGCGCCGAGCCGGGTCACCTGGCGCGCATTGCTCCCGTCGGCGTCCGCCACCCAGAGCTCCAGCCGCGAGGGGCGGACCTGGCGCCGGCCGAGCAGGCGCTGGTAGTCCGCCGAATCGGCGGCGGTCTCGGGATACATCGCCCGCCACACCAGCCGGCGCCCGTCCGGTGAGAAGAAGGCCCCGCCATCGTAGCCCACCCGCCGGGTGACTCGCCGGACGTCGCTGCCGTCCGTCTTCATCGTGTACAGCTCGATGTCGCCGTCCCGGGTGCTGGTGAACACGATTCGCCGGCCATCGGGCGACACGGTGGCCTCGGCATCATACGCGTCGTTCCGGGTGAGCCGGCGGAGGTCGCTCCCGTCCGGCCGCGCCGTGTAGATCTCGAGGTTGTCGAGCGGCCAGACGTAGCCCTGGGACCGGTCGGGCGGCGGCGGACAGCCGGGCGCGTCCGCGAACGTGGAGCTGTAGAGAATCCGTCGCCCGCCGTCGTAGAAGTACCCGCAGGTGGTGCGCCCGCGGCCGTTGGAGACCCGTCGCATCCCGCTGCCGTCGATGTTCATGACGTACTGCTGATCGCAGCCCGCGCCGACGCTGTCCTGCCGCTGGAAGATGAGCCGCGTGCCGTCGGGAGAGAAATACGCTTCCGCGTTGTTGCCGCCGAAGGTGAGCTGCCGGAGGTTCCGGAGGTGGCGCTCGCCGGAGTCGGGCTCGACGAAGACAGGGAACCGGCCGGCGGCGCCGGCAGGCGCCGGTGAGGCCGCGGGCGGGCGCGAGCAGGCGGCCGTCGACAGGAGGAAGGCGAAGGCGG
Source organism: Gemmatimonadales bacterium (assembly GCA_035703025.1). Lineage (GTDB taxonomy): Bacteria > Gemmatimonadota > Gemmatimonadetes > Gemmatimonadales > GWC2-71-9 > CAVVWJ01. Next base: position 10,953 of record DASSYY010000207.1, read on the forward strand.
CGCCCGCGACGGCGCGGGAGCGGCGGCTGGCAACGCCGGAGCTGCGGCTGGCGACAATGAAGCGCATCGGCAAAGTGCCGGGACGGTGAGAGGTCCCGAGAAGTAGCGGTCCAGGCGCGGGCGGTGGGGCCGTCTTCCGCGATTCGGCCGAGGGGATAGGTTAGTCCGCTCACCCAAACAGGAGCACCGGATGCCGACGTACCTGTGGCGGGCTTCGTATACCAGCGAGGGGGCAAAAGGGCTGGCCAAGGAGGGGGGCACCAAGCGGCGGGCCGCGGTCCAGCAGATGGTCGAGAAGGCGGGCGGCAAGCTGCACGCCTTCTACTTCGCGCTCGGCGACTCGGACGTCTACGGCATCACCGAGTTCCCCGATACCGCAACCGCTGTGGCGGTGAGCCTGGCCGTCAACGGCAGCGGGGCCGTCCAACTCAAGACCACGGCGCTGCTCTCGCCCGAGGACTTCGACGCGGCGGCGAAGAAGTCGATCGGGTATCGGCCGCCGGGGCCGTAGGAGACACCGAACCGATGATGCCCGGCCCGGCCGGCATCGTCGAGTACGCGCTGCCCGGCGGGTGGCGCGTACTGGCCGGCCGGACCGATGCGGCGAACGACTATCTCAGCCTGAAGCTCGCGCGCCCCGGCGACCTCTGGTTTCATATCCGCGGCATGCCGGGCAGCCACGTGGTGCTCCAGGTGCCGCCGGGGGAGACACCCGACCGCGCCACCCAGGAGCTCGCCGCCGGGCTCGCGGCCTATCACAGCAAGGCGCGGTCGGCGGGCACCGTGGCGGTGTCGTGTACCGAGGCGCGCCATGTCTCCAAGCCGCGTGGCGCGAAGCCCGGCACGGTCACGATCCGGAAGGAGCGGGTGCTCAAGGTCCGGCCCCCGAGCGAGGAGGCGCTGGCCGCGCTTCGGCCGGCATCCGCCTAGGTCGCGAGCCGGTAGCCGGTCTTCCGCACCGTGAGGATGTGCCGCGGCCGCGCCGGATCCTCCTCCAGCTTGCGGCGCAGCTCCCCGACGTGCGTGTCCAGCGTCCGGCTGATCACGCTGTCCTGATATCCCCACACCTCTCGCAGCAGCTCGGCGCGCGTCGCCACCCGCCCGTCGCGACGGAGGAGTGCGCGCAGCAGCTCGTATTCCTTGGGCCGGAGCGGCACCGCCTGGCCGGCGCGCGTGACCCCGCGGGTGGCCGGGTCCACCTGGACCGCGCCGAAGGCGAGCCGCGACGACGCGCCGGGCGCACGCCGCAGCAGCGCCCCGACTCGCGCCAGCAGCTCCCGCAGCGCAAACGGCTTGGTGACGTAGTCGTCGGCTCCGTTCCGGAGGCCGCGCACCTTGTCGGCTTCGTCGCCGCGGGCGGTGAGCACCAGCACGGGGGTGTCGATTCCCTCGGCGCGGAGGGTCTCGAGCAGCCGCATCCCGTCGAGACCCGGCAGCATGAGATCGAGCAGGATCAGGTCGTGCCGGCGCCCGCGCGCGAGCGTGAGCCCGGCGTCGCCGTCGTCGGCCACGTCCGCCGCGTGGCCCTCGTACTCGAGGTTGGTGCGGAGGCCGTGGGCGAGGTTCCGGTTGTCCTCGACGATCAGGACCCGGGCCATGGCACCTCCGGATCCCGTGCCCGTGCCGCGCCCTCCGCGTCCGCCGCGACCCGCGTCGCCCCCGGCAGCTCGACGACGAACCTGGAGCCGCCGTTCGGCACCGCCTCCACGCGGCATTCGCCGCCGTGCGCCAGCACCAGCTCTCGGACGACGGCGAGGCCGATCCCGCTGCCCGGCACCGCGCCCTCCGGGTGGAGGCGCACGAAGGGCTCCCAGAGCCTCCGCCGATCGCCCGCCGGCACGCCCGGCCCCCGATCCTCGACCTCGAGCCGCGCCCGGTCGCCGTCGAGCGCCGCTCGGAGCGTGATCGGTCCGCTGCCGCCATACTTGACCGCGTTGTCGAGCAGGTTGATCACGATCTGATGCAGCGCCGCCGCGTCGACCG
>DASSYY010000255.1:0-10647 GCA_035703025.1 Gemmatimonadales bacterium
GTTGGGCCATGGAGCGGAGGCGCCCCCGACATCCACCGCCGCCTATCGGCGAATGTTTCCCGAGTTGCCCCGGCTGCCGAGCGACGAAGCCTTCCTCCATACGCTGGGGACCTCGTGTGGAACCGAGGTCTCCGGGGTCAGCGCGAACGGAAAGGACGATGCCTCGAGCGCTGCCGGCTGGACCTTCGTCGGCCAGTTCGTCGCGCACGACGTCACCGCCGATCGTTCGGCCCTGGTGGATCGGGCCGATATCGAGGCGCTCACGAACGTCCGGCGCCAGAAGCTGAATCTCGAGTTCCTCTACGGCTCCGGCCCGACCGGCGAACCCTACCTGTACGACGCTCACGACCCGGCCAAGCTCCTCATCGGTCTCAACGATGCGGGCCAGGCCGAGGATCTTCAGCGCAATGCCCAGGGCATCGCGATCATCGTCGATCCCCGGAACGACTCCCACCTGCTGATGGCGCAGATGCAGGTCCTGTTCTCCAAGTTTCACAATCGGACTGTGGACTGGCTGCGCGAGAAGGGCACGCCAGAGCAAGCCATCTTCACCGAGGCCCAGCGACTGGTCGTCTGGCACTACCAGTGGATCATCGTGCGGGAGTTTCTCCCCGAGGTGATCGGGGACGGGTTGACCGACACGCTCCTGGCCGGAGGGTCGCGCTACTATCGTCCCGCCGCCGACCCGTTCATCCCGCTCGAGTTCGCCGATGCCGCCTATCGCTACGGGCACGGCCAGCTGCGCGAGAGTTACCGGGTCACACCCGGAGACGCACCGGTGCCGCTCTTCCCCGATCTGGTGGGCTTTCGAGCGGTTCCGGCATCACGGGTCGTGGACTGGGCCGGGTTCTTCGACCGGCCTGGCCGTCCGCCGGCCCAGCGCGCCAAGAGAATCGATGGTCGGCTCTGCCGCCCCATCATGCACCTGCCCCTGGCGCTGACCGGCGACGTCGAGGTCGAGGCCTTTCACAGCCTGGCCGCGCGCGACCTCCAACGCGGCCACGCCGTCGGCCTCCCGTCCGGCGAGGCCATCGCGCGCCATATTGGCGCGACCCCCCTCACCCGGGAGCAGACCGGGCTTGGCTCGTTGGGCTGGGATCGGGAAACCCCGCTCTGGTACTACGTCCTGAAGGAATCCGAGGTCCAGCGCAATGGTGACCGATTGGGCGAGGTTGGCGGCCGCATCGTGGGGGAGGTGCTGGTCGGTCTCCTCGATCACGACCCGGGCTCGTTCCGCGCGTCGCGGCCGGACTGGCGTCCCGAACTGCCGTCCCGAGTGGCGGGGACGTTTACTATGGCCGATCTCCTGGAGTTCCTTGATCGGTGATACCGACAGGGGGTGTCCGCCGTCCGCGCCTAGCTCTCAAACGAGGGTATGCCCCATGACACATGACAACCCGAATCCGAGCCTAAGTATCCGAACAGCAGCGGTGGTGGCCATCCTGCTGTGTGGCCTCGGCGGCCGGCTGATCGCCCAGGAGGCCGTGGTCACGCCGCTGCTGACGAAGGAGCTGGCGGACATGCCCACGAAGGAGGCGCTGATGATCACGGTGGAGTATCCGCCCGGCAGCTCGGACGCCGTCCACCGGCACAATGCGCACGCGTTCGTCTATGTCCTGGAGGGGTCGATCGTGATGCAGGTGAGGGGAGGAAAGCCGGTGACGCTGACACCCGGGCAGACGTTCTATGAGGGGCCGGGCGATGTCCATGTCGTCGGTCGGAACGCCAGCACCACCAAGCCGGCCCGATTTCTGGTGCTGCTCATGAAGGACAAGGGCGCCCCCGTGGTCGTGCCGGCTCAATAGGAACAGTCACGCGGCGGGCTGCTGCTAGGCCTCCGGCGCCGCGGCCGCGCGCGCGAGGTCGACCATGAGGTCCGCAGCCCCGGCATCGTCGAGCCCCTCGGCGTGCGCGAGCGAACGCCAGGTATCGAAGCGCAGCGCGTGGCCGATCGCGGCGGTGAGGCGCGTCCGCACTCGACCGCGCGCAGGCCATGCGGCCCGGAGGTCCTCGCGCGTGGCCTCGACGAGCCGACCGAACGGGGCCATCACGGCCGCGAGCGCGGGGAGCTCCGGGGCATCCCGCAGGGCGTTGGCGAGCATGTCCCCCCCGCCCCGATAGTAGCGGTAGAAGGCCAGGAGCGCGGCGCGGAGGCGCGCGGCCGGGTCCGCGACGCCGGCCCAGGCTGCCGGGTCCGGCGGCGGAGTCTCCGCCTGGAAGTGCGCGTTGCACGCGGCGAAGATCTCGCCCTCGTCGGCGAAGTGCCGGTACACCGTCAGCCGCTCGACGTCCGCGCGCTCGGCGATCGCCTTGATGCTCGTTCGCGCCGGGCCGACCTCCCCGTGCAGCGCGGCGACCGCCTCGACGATGCGCCGGCGGGTCTCCGACTGCTGCTCGGCTCGGCGCTGCTGGGTGTACTTCCGGCGCTTCGGGGTGCGTTTGCGGGTTGCCATTTCAATAAACCTACCTGTTCACTCAACTCTTGACAACCCCGGCCGGGCGCGATATCCTAGTCGCCACTCAGTAAACACTACTGTTTACTGAATAACAGACCGACCCCGTCCCCTGTCAGGAGGCGACCGCATGGCCACGAAACACTCGCAGACCACCCCGCACCCCCGCCCCGCCCTGGCGCGGGTCCTCCTCCCGGTCCTCGCCGGCGTGGCGCTGGCCGCCTGCGGCGAGTCCACGGCCAGCGAGCCCGCCTCGATCACCGCCTACGGAACTCCGGTGGCCATGGGCAAGGGATCGGCCCGGGCGTACATCGTGCGCGCCAAGGGTGCGCCCGCCGAGATCGGGGTGGCTCTGAGCGAGGCCGCGTTCTCGGGACTCCCCGCCGACGGCGCGGCGGGTGGCGCCCAGATGCCCGACGGCCATCACATGTACATGTACACGCTGCAGATGCCGGATCGGAGCTCGACGCCCTATCGGTTCGTCGGCCTGGACTGGAGCCCGGCCGGACACATGCCGCCGGGGATTTACGATCGACCGCACTTCGACTTCCACTTCAACTCCATCTCCGAGGCGGAGCGGAACTCGATCGTCCCGTCGGACCCGGGGTTCGACGCCAAGGCCGAACGCCGGCCGGCTCCGGAGCTCGTGCCCGCCGGCTATCAGAAGCTGCCCGGCGGCGTTCCGCTCATGGGAGCGCACTGGGTGGATCCGGCCAGCCCCGAGCTGCACGGCGAGCTGTTCACCAGGACGTTCCTGTACGGGAGCTGGGACGGGGAGATGATCTTCGCCGAGCCGATGGTGACCAAGGCGTTCCTGGAGACGAAGCCCGACTTCCGCGCGCCGATCGCGACGCCGGCGCGGTACGCGGCGGCGGGGCACTACCCGACGGAGTATCGAGTGTACTGGAACGAGGGGACGAAGGAGTATCGGGTGGCGCTGAGCGGGCTGGTGGAGCGGAAGTGAGGGCGAGCCGCCAAAGGCGCCGGAGGTGGGCTCGGGCGCCGGAGGTGGCCACCGGCGCGAGTTGACCGCCTGCTGACTGCCGACTGATCGGTCGGGCACACCTTGTCCCCACACGGTTCTTCCACCATCACCGTGAGGGGACTATGTCCTGCGATCGCTGGGCGGCGCTGCTGGTTCTCGTCTCCTGCGTGGCCTGCGCCGGGCCCGATGAGGTCGGCCCGTCCGTGCCTTCGGCGGACCTGTCGGCGGCAGCGAGACAGCCGACGCTCCCGGCCAAGAAGTACACGCTGGTGCTCGGTCACTCGCTGTCCTACGGGTTGCAGCCATTCAAGGATCCGCTCGACGCCGCGCACTTCAATACGGGCTTTTCCACGCTCTTCGTCGAGCGGTTGAACGCCATGCGCCGGCAGCCGCACACGACCGAGATCAACCTGGCGTGCCCGGGCGAGACCACGGAGACGTTCATTCACGGCGGCTGCTTCTACACCGAGGTGTTCGGGCTGCCGCTGCACACGGCGTACTCGGGCCCGCAGCTCGACGCCGCCGAAGGTTTCCTTCGCCGGCATCGGGGTCAGGTGAACCCGATCATCCTCTCGCTCTCGGCGAACGACCTGTACATCCCATGGCTGCTCGACTGCGCCGAGAACGAGGCCTGCATCGCGGACCGGATTCCCGGGACGACCGACGCCGTGGCGACGAACTACGAGCTGATCCTGAGCCGGCTTCGGCGGCTCGAGCCCCATGCGACGCTGCTGATCCTGGTCGAGTACGAGTTCCCGGGCTTTCCCGAGACGTTCAACGACGGGCTCGCCGGGCTCTACAGCCGGGTGCGCGAGGCGGGCCGGGCCCACGGCGCCATCCTGATCGAGGCGAACCCGATCATTCAGCGGGATCCCTGCCGGATGCTGTTCATCTGCGAGCGGGAGTTTCCGGATATCCATCCGACCGACGACGGATATCGCGCGCTGGCGGAGGCGGTGTGGGAGGCGAGCGGGTTCGGGGGCGAGATCCCCCGCGGCCACTGACTTTAGTTAGGGGTCGGGTCTGACCATCGGCGGATGGTTCCAGCCTGCGGCTTGACCCATTTTGCTCGCACGACTCGACTCTGCCACTACATGACATGAAAGGATCAGGGCATGTTCGTCAAATATCTGGCCCCCGCGGCGCTGGCCGGCCTGGCGCTGACCGCCGCCGTCGGGCCGGCGCCGGCGGTCGCCCAGCAGGCGCTGGTGTCCGACAGCACGTTCATCCTGACGGCCGCGAGCCTCGGGCTGCTCCAGGCCAAGCTCGGCAAGCTGGCCGTGGAGAAGGGCTCCACCCCCAGCGTGCAGGAATTCGGCCGACTGATGGTGGCCGACTATGCGAAGGCGAACGAGGAGCTGGCGGCCGGGGCCAAGGCGGCGGGCTATCCCAGGCCGGTCCTCCTGCGGGAGCACCGCCTGGTCTTCGAGCGCCTCGCCGGTACGGGCCGCGACTCGTTCGACAAGAAGTACCTGGCCGAGATCGTCGCCGAGCAGGGCGACGCGGTACGGCTGTTCCAGCGGGAAGCCGACGGCGGACGGGTGGCGTCGCTCAAGGAGCTCGCGGCGGGGATGCTGGCAACGGTGCAGCAGCACCTCGCCCTGGCGACCGAAACGGCGGGAGCGGTGGGGGCGGATGTGACGGCGACGGCCAGCGGGGAGCGGTAGATATCGCAGCAGGGTCGCCGCAGGCGCCGGCAGGAAGCAGACGAACGGCCCGGGGCGTGCTCCGGGCCGTTCGCTGCGTAACAGGATCTACGTCGTCACCTGGTGGGCAATCGGCTACCGATTGAGCACCGCCGCCGCCAGCGCGCCGAGACCGAGCAGCACCGCGCACGCGATCCAGACCCGCATCTCCGCCCGCACGGCCGCCGGATCCGGCTGCCAGACCCGGTCCCGGTTGAGCGCGGCGAACGCCTCGGCGAAGGCCGCGTCGCGCATGGCGTAGACCCGGCGCTGGCGGTGATCGAGCAGGTCGGAGACGTCGGGACTGAAGTCAAACGCGAGCGTGACGCCGGTCTGCCGCGGCACCATGCAGCGCCGCGTATCCCACCACGCGTGCGCGATAACACCCACGGCGGCGGTGCCGAACAGCAGCGCCAGGATCTGCTCGAAGCCGCCGCCGGCGTAGCCAGGCTTCCTCGGCAGGTCGATGGCCGTGAGCAGAAACACGGCGAAGGCGAGTGGGAAGAGCGCCGGGAGCGACTGGAGCAGGAGCGCTCCCAGGCGGGCGCGCCAGCGTGACGCCACGGACTGGCGCTCACGGGCGTCCTGCGCGATGCAGGCGCCGCAGTACGGCACCTGGGCCGTGTCGATCCGGTAGCCCCTGTAGCGCCTCGCCCTCACGAGCCATTGGCGGCGGGCCTGGCGGCCGAAGACCTTGCGCACGGGCAGCCGCTCACGGGTGGCCGCGCCGCAGTTGGCGCAGCGATCGGGGAAGCCCAGCGAGCGGAGCGGCCCCGTGAGCTCGACCCGGTGCGGGTGCGGCTCGAGCAGCCCATCGAGCGACGAGTCGATGGCCGCCGCGCCGGTCATGCCGCCGCCCTCGCACGCCGGCCGCGCAGGCGCCACGCCAGCCCGGCCGCGATCCCGATGCCGCCCACCGCGAGCACCAGGAAGAGGAAGTGGAACCGGTTGCGCCGGGGGAAGGTCCGGCTGCCCTCGACCAGCATCGCTTCGCGCGGCGCGTCGGGCCGGTACCGCACCGCGACGACGGCGCCCGGCGCGACCGACGGGGCGGAGCCCGCGTCCACCTCGTCCACGGCGAGCACCGAGTCGGCGGCGCCGGCGGGGACGAGCCGGAGCTGGACCACCTGGTAGGGGACCGTAAGCCGCTCGGGATGGGACGAGCTCCTCGACCGGTGGCGCGTGTGCCGGGGACTCTCGCTCACCGTCACGAACCCGGCGACCCGCGCGATGGCCTCCACGCCGGCGGGCACTCTCGGCGGCCGATCGGGAAAGAGGAACAGCAGCGCTGCCGCCAGCCAGGCGACGCCGGTGACCACCACGATCGGCGCGGCGATGCGCGCGGCGACGACGAGCGCGACGATGCCGGCCAGCACCCAGTCGAACACCGGACTGGAGGCGAACTCGCGAGCCGCCTCCCAGGCGACCTGCCGCGTCGTGCGGCCATCGAGGCGCGCGAAGATCGGACAGCAGGAGAGATAGCGAACGCTGACGCTGTCGCCGAGTTTGATCGCGGCGTACTCCGCCGAGTCCACCCGCACCGAGGCCTGGAGGCCCACGGCCGCCAGCCGCGGAATCTCGATAGCGAGGAACCGCCGGCTGTACCAGCCGCCGGTCGGCTCGTTCGTCGCGTGGATCTCCTCGCGCTTGGCGGTCACGGCGCCGGTGGCCGTTTCCCCGTGCGCATCCAGCCAGAGCGACACCGCTAGCAGCGGCACCACCAGCAGCCCCACGTACAGCACCAGCTTCAGCAGAATCCGCACGGCGCGCTCAGCGGGCGACCAGCTGGAGGACGCGGACCATGGCGTCCTTCTGGTCCCCGATGCTGCCGGACAGCATGTACTCGAGGCTGGCGTGCCACACGTGCGAGCCGACCACGGCCGCCGCCTGGCTCATCGAATTGGAGCCGAAGGCCCACCCCTGGGCGCCGACATCGATCTTGTCGAGCTCGGCATCCGTCCCCTTCATCCCTTTGACCGCCCGCTTCATGTCGGCGAACACCGAGTCGGCCTTCGATGCCGGGTCGCCCGTGAGCTCGAGGAAGTTGCCGCGGTAGCGACCGGTCATCTCGTACTGGCACCCGATCCAGGTATCCGGGCTGCTGCCGATCGCCTGGGTGAAGGTGACCTGGAAGCCCGCGGCCTCGCCCACCTGCTCCACGCTCGGACACGGGCTCCTGGTAGCGCCGGCCGGCCTGGACGCGGCGGATGCACCGGCCCGGGTTTCGCCCGAGGCGCGGTCGCCGCAGGCCCCAAGGCCCGACGTGGCGATCGCGGCGACGAAGACGAGCGGGAGCGATCGGGATCTGCGTGGCATAGGTGTACCTCCGGTCGAGTCGTTGCGCGGTCGATGACGGCGGCTCACAGCCGTCCCACGGCGATCCGGGCCAGCCGGATGGCGCCGTCCATGTCGGTGGACGAGGCGAGATAGCCCAGCTCGAGGAACCGGTCGCCCTTGAGGAAGAAGAGCCGACCGGTGGCCGGGTCGCCGCCGGCCTCTTCCCATGGCCCGGTATCGAGCGTGTCCGCCGCGTCGTTGTGGAGGGTCGGCGCGATCTTCTCCAGCAGGCCGCCGATGCCGCGGGTGGCCTCGTACGCCGTGCCCCCGTACTCCCAGGTCGGCTGCAGCACGAGCGCGTGGTGGCCGGCGGTCAGATAGGTGCAGCTGTTCCCGTTCTCGATCGCGAGCGGGGTGCCGTCGTCCGACCGGTACGGCGGCACCACCAGCTTGCCGAGCACCGCCTCGGCTTCCGCGGCGCTCACCAACACGCAGGGGTCGGGACCGGCGGGCACGCCGCTCCGCTCGGACGGGAACGGCAGGTCGGCGATCTTCTCGCGGATGCGGTTCGCGAGGGCGACGCTCTGCTCGCGGCTCACCTCCGCATTCTGCACCCGCACGCCGACGCGCAGGTGGCCGAGCTTGCCGAAGAACGACCGGGCGGTGGGGCGGTTGGTCGCGTCCCATCCCGGCAGGGTTGGCGGCGGCGGCGGCGCGACCGCCGGTGTGGCGCCGGAGTCCGCGCCATCCTTGAGCCACCCGGCCATGATCGCCCCCGCCGCGGCCGCGCCGAGCTCGCCGGCCGGGTCGGCGTAGACCTGCACGTCCACGATCACGCCGCTCTCGTCGGCCTTGAGCTCGGGGAGATCGGACTTGCCGAACCGCTGCTCCAGCTTCCGCTGGAGCTCGAGCGCCTTGGCGCGCCGGCGGGCCGTCGCCGAGTCCACCGGCAGCGGGTACACGCAGCCCTGGTCGCCATGATGCGGCGAGCCCTCGAGCTTGCCTACGACCGCCTCGACCTCGGCGACGGAGAGCCAGCCGCAGATGTCGGCGGGCCGGGTGTTGGTCCGAACCGGCGAGGCGGTGACCACGGACGCCGCCGAGGCCGGGCTGGTGCCGCGGTCGCAGGCGGCGAGCAGCGCGAGCGCCGCGCAGGGCAGGACCCGGGAGAGGATCGTCGGCATGTCAGCCCGCCTTCCTGAGCTTCGGGATCGCCGTCCGGGCCAGGGACGTGAGCGTCGGCAGCACGGACTCGGAGGTGGCGTTCGGATGATCCGCGTCTCGATAGATCACGACCCGCCAGTGGCCGACCCGCACGAAGAGCGTTCCCCCCGGGCCGCCGCTGGGGTTCTCCATGAACACCGCGTCGTCGCCCAGGCCGGCCACGGCCCGGGCCTTCCGGCCCTTGTCGAGCAATTGCCTGAGCGCGAGACCCTTGGGCTCATCGGGGCTGACCTTGGGCCAGAGGCTGACCGAGCCCTTGGGGTAGCTTGGCCAGTAGCAGGTGGTGACCTGGTCGGGCTCCCGGTTGCTGCCCGGATCCAGCTGCCCAGGATCGTGCGACACGGCCTTGATCTCTTCCCGGGTCAGGACGGAGCACGCGTCGAGCCCGCGGGACTGGGCCGACAGTCCGGACCACCCCGCGCACGCGCACGCGGTCGCAAGGGCGGAGCGCAGGGGTGCCTTCTTCCACATGAATGCCTCCAATGGGACAGGTGTTCAGCGGCAGTCGCGGACCAGCTCGACGCGGCGGTTCCGCGCGCGGCCTTCGATCGTCGCGTTCGGCTCGCGCGGCCTGGTCGCGCCGTAGCCGACCGCGCCCCACGCCCGGGTGGCCACGTCGTGCCGCTCGGCCAGGCGCGCGCGCACGGCTTCCGCGCGGCGGCGCGAGAGCGCCTGGTTGGAGGCATCGGTGCCGACGCTGTCGGTGTGGCCTTCCACTGTGACCTTCCAGTCGGCATGGCCGGCCAGGCTCTTCGCCAGCACGGCCAGCGCGCGGTCGGAGCTGGGGTCGATGGCTGCGGTCCCGAAGGCGAAGTAGATGCCGGGCAGCTCCAGCCGGCAGTGCTTGGCAAGCTCCGCCTCGAGCAGGCCGGGCTCGGTGGTCGCGCCACGCTTCGCCGGCGGGTCGCCGGGAAGATCGGCCCGCACCATCTGGAACACGTCGTCCTCGAGGACGGACTTGAGGAGCAGCGGATGGGCGCTGTCGGCCAGCACCCAGAGGTCCCACTCGGACCGCCGAAGCCCGTTGGCGAAGCTCCCCTTGATGCGGAGGGCGGGCAGCGCGACCCGAAACCCGTTGACGAGCAGCGGGAACGGCTCCGGCGCCGGCGAGATCCTGGTCAGGCTGCCCTTGTAGCGCACCCGTTGCGCAGTGAACAGGGCGGCGAGCGCCGTCGGGGTCCGGGCCTTGGCCCGGGCCTCTCGGGGAACGACCATCAGGCTGAAGGGTGCGCTCCCGGCGTCGTGGAGCTGCCGGTACACCGCGGACGACAGCGTGAGCGCGGTGAACCCGGGGCGGACCTGCTCGTCGCGGCCGAACGTGTCGTCGAACCGCGGAGCGCCGGCCAGGTCGCTCGCGCTGACGAAGCGCCTGCGGAAGCCGGCGGTGGTATCGCCGTCGGCCGTGATGGTCCGCTCGTGCCAGGCGTAGTGGACCCCGCTCGTGTCGGCGCTCCGGATCTCGAGCACGTCCTCGCGCTCGCCGACCGGCGAGTGCAGCACCGAGCCGAGGACCAGACCGGTGACCAGGGGGACGCGAGGCGCGGCGTCCTGAGCGAAGGCCGCTCCGACGGTCGCGGCCATCAGCAGCGCCGCGAACGGCGCCGAGCGGCCGGCCGGCCCGGAATGCATGGAGACCCCGTTCACGCTCGTGTCCCTTCTCGGGCGGATCAGCGACCAGCGGCCGGTTGCGTGACCACCGCGGCGATCGCCTCGGCGGCCTGCTGCACCATCGGGGTCAGCAGGTCCTCGCCGTCCGACTTGGCCTTCCGCTTGTCCGTCTTCTCGATCATCACGAGCCCGTCGCCGGACTCGAGCCGGTAGCCCAGCGTGACTTCGTCCTTGTTACGGACGGTGACTGCGTAGTTGTACGCCGCCTGGCCGGCGGCGCCGTAGGCCGCGTGCCCGGCGATTCGGCCCGCCGTCGAGCCGCTGGACATGCCGGCTTCCCACGCCCCCTGCTGCGCGGCACCGGCAGCCATGCGGCCGAGCACGCCCCCGCCGCCGCGCTTGTGCTGGTGCTTGA
>DASSYY010000327.1:0-9004 GCA_035703025.1 Gemmatimonadales bacterium
CGGACGAAGCGCCGCCGGAAGGAACGCCCGACGAGGGAGCCCCCGAGGAGAGTGCGCCCGACAAGGGGGCACCGGAGGCCGCCAGTCCGTAGATCGGGATTCCGAGATCGGGATCCCGGGATTACCAGGGAAGCGGTGGCCGTGAGTCACCTTGAACGGCATCCGGCGCCCCGCTACACCACGTACGCCCGAACCCAGTCCTCCAGCTGCTTCATGTTGAGCAGCGCATCCTTGCACGGCCCCGACGGCAGCGTCATGGTGAGGCCGAGCACCGGAATCTTCCCCGCCACGTCGTGCAGCCCGCTCACCATGTCCCGCTCGCAGGCCACCGCCACCACCGCGCGCGGGCGCCGTTCCCGGATCACCCGCCGGGCGAGCTGCCCTCGCGTAGCCACGAACACCGGCACGCCGTACTTCCCCGCGATTCCGAGCACGCCGTCGAGCGTGTCCTTCGAGAGGCAGCGGGGAATCAGGAGCAGCAGCTCGCCCTTCCCCACCTTCCGGCCCCGCAGCAGCGCCAGCGCGTTGTACACCTTGACCGACGCGTTCTCCACCCAGTCGCGCCGGCCGAACCGCTCGGCCACGCGGGAGGTGAGCCGCATGAGCCGGAGGAACGGCCCGCGTTCCGCCAGCCGCTCGGGCAGGAGCGGCCGGCCGGTGGCATACGAGAGGAAGAGCACGCCCCACCACGCCCAGAGCACGAACGCGATGACGGCGAGAGCAGTCCAGAGCAGGCGGGGCAGGCGGACGGACAGGTCGGCGAGCCGGGGGCCGAACAGGAAGAGGGCGAGCACCAGGATGCCGAGACCGATCACCAGCGCCACGGCCGACCAGGCGAAGAACAGGGCGGGCGGCGAGTCGTAGTCCCCGTGGTTGGGCAGCGGCTTGCCGTCCCACTCGTCCCATTCATGGCCGAGCCGACGGTCCACGTCGATGTGAATCAGCTGCGCACGGGGGGTCTCCGGCATACGGGAACAAGATAGTTACCTTTTCCCCATGCTGCCTCCCCCGCCGGTCCGTGGTCTCTTTCGCACCGATCATCGAGCGCGTGCCGCCTACGCCGAGGGCGCCGGGATCTTCCGGATCCTGCCGTCCGCCGTGTGCGTGCCGCAGGACCGCGAAGATGTCGCGTCGCTCGCACACTGGGCGGCCGCGCACCGTGTGGCGCTCGTGCCGCGCGGCGCGGGGAGCGCGATGGGCGGCGGCAATGTGGGCGACGGCGTCGTCGTCGATCTCACCGGCCTGCCGGCGCGGATCGTGGTCGACGGCCGCGAGCGCCGCGCGCGGGCGGGCGCCAGCGTCACGCTCGCCGACCTCAACCGTGCCGCGGACCCGGCGGGACTCAGGCTGCCGCCCGATCCCTCCAGCGGGCGCTGGGCCACACTCGGCGGCATGCTGTCCACCAACGCCGCGGGCGCGCGGACGGTCCGCTACGGCAGCGTACGCCGCTGGGTCGAGAGCCTCGAGCTCGTGACCGCCGACGGCGAAGTGACCGAGCTCCGCCGCGCCCAGCCGCCGGCCGGGCGCACGCTCGCCGTGGACCGGTTCGAGGCGGAGGCGGCTCCCGTCCTCCGCGCAGCGGCCGACGTGATCCGGGCCCGTTTCCCTCGTACCCGGAAGAACGCCTCGGGCTACGCGCTGGACGCCTGGCTCGAGAGCGGCGACCTGCTCGATTTGGTGATCGGCGCCGAGGGCACGCTCGGCATCGTCACCTCGGCGGTGTGGCGGCTCGATCCGGTGCCGCCGGCGCGCGCGGGCCTCCGGATCGGCTTGCGCTCGCTCGACGATCTCGCCGACGCCGTCGAGTCCCTGCTGGTCCATGCGCCCTCCGCCGTGGAGCTGCTCGACCGCACCTTCCTCGAGCTGGTCGGTGAGGCGGGACCGGAGGCGGTGCTCCTGGTCGAGGTCGAGCGCGACGATCCCGCGGCCGCCCGCGAGGCCGTGGAGCGCGCCGCCGCGGCGGTGGCTCCGTGGGCCGCGACCGTCGACCCCGGCTTCACCGCCGCGGCGGCCGAGCGGCTTTGGGCGCTGCGGCACGCGGCGAGCCCTATCCTCGCCGGTCTCCCCGAGTCCCGCCGGTCGCTCCAGGTGATCGAGGACGGCTGCGTCCCGGTCGAGCGGATGGGCGACTACGTGCGCGCGGTGCGCGAGGCGGCGGCGGAGCGCGGGCTCGCGGTGGTGATCTTCGGTCATGCCGGCGACGGGCACGTGCACGTGAACCTGCTGCCCGAGATCGGCCGGCCGGGCTGGGAGGAGTCGGTGGGCTCGCTGCTCGAGGCGGTCACCGACGCCCTCGTGCGGCTCGGCGGGACGCCCTCGGGCGAGCACGGCGACGGCCGGCTCCGTGCCGGGCTCCTCGCCCGCATCTACGGTGACGAGGTCGTGGCGCTCTTCGGGCGGGTGAAGCGCGCCTTCGACCCGCTGGGCATTCTCAATCCGGGCGTTATCCTTCCCGGCGCCGACGGCTCCGCCGCCCGCCCGATCCGCCGCCTCAAGGTCGGCGAGCAGGCGGTGGCGCTGCCGGACGACATCGCGCGCGGCCTCCGCCGCATCGAGCAGCGAGGCGGCTACGCCCAGCCCCGGCTCGAACTGGCCGACGGCCCCCCGTCTCACCTCTGACCCCACGAGTCATGGACATCCTTCGCGAGCCCCGGATCACCCTCATCGCGCGGCCGCAGTTCCTGGAGCCCGCTCACCTGCCGGTGCAGTGGAAGGGCGAGGCCAGTGACGGCGAGCGGATCGCCGAGTTCGCCGGACGGCTCTGCTACATGAGCCAGCACAACCCGGCGGGCCGGACGACGGCCGAGTACCTGCGGAACATCCTGCAGCAGGGGCACGGGTCGGTGTTCGAGCACAGCACGTACGTCGTGCTGATCGAGGGGATCTCCCGGAGCTGCAGCCACGAGCTGGTGCGCCACCGCGCCGGCTGGGGGTATTCGCAGCTCTCCCAGCGCTACGTCGACGAGAGCCACGCCGCCTTCGTGATGCCGCCGGCGATCCAGGGGGACGCGACGCTCGAGGCGGAGTGGACCCGGCAGGTCGAGGCGGCGCAGACGGCCTACGTGGCCGCCGTCGACCACCTCATGGCGCGGTACTCGTGGGTCGACGACAAGGTCCACCGCCGGAAGCTGGCGCGCGAGGCGGCGCGGAGCGTCCTGCCCAACGCGACCGAGGTGAAGATCGTGGCCAGCGCCAACGTCCGCGCGTGGCGCACGATGCTCGAGCTCCGCCTGGGCGAGGGGGCCGAGCTCGAGATCCGGCGGATGGCGGTGGCGTGCCTCCGCCTGCTCCAGCGGGAGGCGTCGGCGCTCTTCGGCGACTTCGAGATCTACCCCGCGGCCGACGGGAGCGAGGCGGGACGCGTGGGGTTTCACAAGGTGTGACGCGTTTCGCGAGGGAAAACGACTCGGGGAGAGCGGCTCGCGAGCGAGCAGCGAGTCAGCTCGAGCGCAGCGAAGGGGGCATGATTCGAGTCATGCCCCCTTCGCTTCGCTCAGGATGCCTTCATGCGGCGACCGCGTTCGCGGGATCGGCCTCCGACGCGACGAAAACTCGTGGCACGAATTTCGGTAAAAACTATTGTGCGAGCGAACGCTTTTTCTTACCTTAGGTTCGTCGAAGCACTCAACTCGTCGCGGCTCGTCTCTCGTGGACGGCCTTTTTTGTAGAGGGGCACCTTTGGCAGTTCGGATCGGACTCGCCTTCAATCTCAAGCCCAGCGCGCCGGCGGATTCCGCAGCCGGGGCCACCGCCGACTCCCCCGCCTCCGACGATCCCAACAGTCGGGCGCTCCGCGACGATCTTCCTCAGCCCGATCTCTACGCCGAGTGGGACGAGCCCGCCACCATCGATGCGGTGGAGCGCGCGCTGAGCACCGTCGGCCAGGTCTACCGTCTCGAGGCCAACGCCAGCTTCCCGGCGCGGCTCGCGCTCATCCGGCCGGACTTCGTCTTCAACATCGCCGAGGGGCTGTACGGGCCGAACCGCGAGGGCCACGTCCCCGCCATCTGCGAGTTCCTGGACGTCCCCTGCCATGCCTCCGACCCGCTCACCCTCGGCCTCGCGCTCGACAAGCGCCGCGCCAAGGAAGTGATGTCGTACCACGGCGTGCCCACCGCGCCCTTCGTCCTGGCCAGGAGCCCGGCCGACGCCCGGAACGTCCAGCTCCCGTTCCCGCTGTTCGTCAAGCCGGCCTTCGAGGGCTCGGGCAAGGGCGTGAGCGTGCGGAGCATCTGCAAGACGCGGAGCCAGCTGGTCAAGCAGGTCTCCAACCTGCTGGCCACCTACGCCGAGCCGGTGCTGATCGAGACCTACCTCGCCGGCCCCGAGTTCACCGTCGCGGTGCTCGGCAACGGCGACGAGGCCCGCTGTCTGCCCATCGTCGGCATGGACTTTGAAACACTGCCCAAGGGCGCGCCGCCGATCTACGGCTACGAGGCGAAGTGGCTGTGGGACTCGCCGACGCACCCTCTGGAGATCTTCGACTGCCCGGCCCGCATTCCCGAGTCGCTGGCCGAGGACGTCCGCGCCGCCGCCCTGGCGGCCTATCACGCCCTGGATTGCCGCGACTGGTGCCGCATCGACATCCGCTGCGACGCCGCCAATCGCCCGATGGTCGTCGAATTGAATCCGCTGCCGGGCATTTTGCCCGACCCGCGGGACAATTCATGCTTCCCGAAGGCCGCGCGCGCCGCCGGGATGAGCTACGACGAGCTGATCCGCACGGTCGCCGACATCGCGTGGCGCCGGATCAGCGGCCGTTCACTCCTGGCGGAGGTGGCGTGATGAAAGTGGCGATCCTGTACGATGCCGGCAGCGAGGAGTGGAGTCCGCAGGACGTGGCGGCGGTCGTGGGCAATGTCCACGAGGTTCGCGACGTCCTCCGGCGGCGGGGGCACGAGGTGGAGCTGCTTCCGGTCCGTCTGGGCGACTTCCGCTGGCTCAGCCGCGTCCGCCGGGTCGACCTCGTCTTCAACCTCTGCGAGGGGATCAACGGCCACGCCAAGTACGAGGACCTGGTCGTCGGCACCCTCGAGTTGAGCGGCGTGCCCTTCACGGGCTGCCGCACCTGGCCCACGACCGTCTGCCACCGGAAGCACATCGCCAACACCTTGCTCTCGGCGGCCGGCCTGCCCGTCCCGGCGTTCACCCTGGCCCAGGCCAACAAGACCCCGGGCGAGTTTCCGCTCCCCGCCATCGTGAAGCCCTCGGCCGAAGACGCCAGCGTCGGGATCGACAACGGCGCCGTCTGCACCTCGAAGCGGGCGCTCAAGAAGCGCGTCGCCCAGATGCTGGAGCAGTTCGAGGAAGTGCTGGTCCAGGAGTACGTGGCCGGCCGGGAGTTCAACGTCGGCTTCGTCGGCAAGCGGATGCTGCCGATCGCCGAGATCCGGTTCGACACGCTGCCCGATGGGTCGTGGCCCATCGTGAGCTACGCGGCCAAGTGGATTCCGGGCAGCCCCGAGGACGAGGGCACCATCCCGGTCTGCCCTGCCGACGTGCCCGCCGACCTGGCCAAGCGGCTCGGCGACGTGGCGCGCGAGGCCTGGGTGCACATGTCGGGCGGCGAGGGCTACGGCCGGGTGGACCTCCGGGTCAACGAGGAGGGTCAGGCCTACGTGCTGGAAGTGAATCCCTGCCCCGATCTCTCGAGCAATGCGGGCCTCGCCCGGATGGGCCGCGCCTTCGGCTGGAGCTATGACGACCTCGTCATGCAGATCGTGGACGAGGCGCTCATGCGCTCGCAGAGCCACAGCGCCGCCGCCGCCCTGGTGAGCGGGGTGACGGCCGCGTGAGCGGCACGCTCACCCTGCCGTCCCTCCGGAACCTCACCGCGGCCGACCGGAGCCGCATCGAGGAGATCAGCCGGGCGGTCGGCCTCTTCCGCCCGGACGAGATCCCGGTCGCCCTCGAGGTATTCGACGGGGCGGTGGCCGGCTCCCCCGACTACCTGGCCCTCGGCGCCGAGTACGACGGCCGCCTGGCCGGCTGGATCTGCTGGGGCCCCACGCCCTGCACGCTCGGCACCTACGATCTCTACTGGATGGCGGTGGACCCCCTGCTCCACGGCGGCGGGGTCGGCACCGCCCTGCTCCAGGCCATGGAATCCCGTCTGACCGGCATCGCCCGACTGATCGTCGTGGAGACCGCCGGCCGGGCGGAGTACGCGCCGACCCGCGGCTTCTACGAGGCGCGGGGCTATCGCGCCGTGTCCCGGATCCCCAACTTCTATGCCCCGGGGGATGATCAGGTGGTCTATACCAAGTCGTTCGGGGCAACGCCTCACCGCCCCACCGGCGAGTCATCGCCGGGATAGGACCCGGTTTCTCAGGCAGAAGGACGGGTAGCGTCATGGAAACCTGGCAGGAAGTCCTCAAGACCAACTCGATCCGGTCGCTGGACATGCTCGCCGCCAAGTTTGGCCCCGAGCATTTCCCCGATCTCGACCGCCTGCGCCAGGCCGCCGAGAACTTCGAGTTCCGGATCTCGCCGGCGATGGTCGAGCTGATCAAGTCGCCCGATGACCCGATCTGGCGGCAGTACGTCCCGACGGTCGAGGAGCTCGACATCCGGGACGGGATCGTGGACTCGCTCAACGAGGACGCGGACAGCCCGGTGCCCAACATCACCCACCGGTACCCTGATCGGGCGCTCTTCCTGGTCTCGCCCGTGTGCGCCAGCTACTGCCGGTTCTGCACCCGGCGGCGGAAGGTGGGCGATCCCGAGAAGATCCCCATGTCCCAGTTCGAGAGCGCCTTCCAGTACCTCGAGCAGCACACCGAGATCCGGGACGTCATCATGTCCGGCGGCGACCCGCTGCTGCTCAACGACCGGCGCCTGGAGGCGATTCTCACCCGGCTCCGGGCCATCCCCCACCTCCAGATCATCCGGATCGGGAGCCGGGTTCCCTGCCATCTGCCGGAGCGGATCACGCCCGAGCTCACCTCCATGCTCAAGCGGTTCCATCCGCTCTTCATCAATACGCACTTCAACCATCCGGACGAGCTGACCCCCGCCGCCGTGGCCGGACTCGGCCGCCTGGCCGACGCCGGCATCCCGCTGGGCTGCCAGACGGTGCTGCTCAAGGGAGTCAACGACGACCCGGCCGTCATGAAGGAGTTGATGCAGCGGCTGCTGATGGCCCGGGTCCGGCCCTACTACATCTACATGGCCGACCAGGTGGCCGGCGCCGAGCACTTCCGGACCACCGTGCAGGCCGGCATCAAGGTGATGGAGGCCCTCCGGGGCTGGACCAGCGGACTGGCCAACCCGCACTTCGTCATCGATGCGCCGGGCGGCGGCGGGAAGATCCCGCTGCTCCCGGAGTACGTGGTCAGCATGAGCGACGAGGAAGTCGTCCTCCGGAACTTCAAGGGCCAGCAATACGTCTACCGGCAGCCGCGGGAGGTCGAGGTCATCGAGCTCGAGAAGGAGCGGAAGCGGCCGGGCAAGACCGGACGGAGGACTGCCTGATCGCAGAGCCACCGCCCTGCTGAAGTCACCCTGAGCGAAGCGAAGGGGGCATGCCTGAGGGTATGCCCCCTTCGCTTCGCTCAGGATGACTCGCTGGAGTTGGGTAGCCTTTAGCCGTCGATCCCGTCCCTTCCGGCCCGCTCCACCCCGCCTCATATTGGACCGCTCCTCCCCCTCTCAGGCTCCGCATGCCGCTCGCGCCGCGCCCGCCCGCAGCCCTGTGCCTGTTGCGCCGAACGCTTCCGGTCCTCTCTGCGGCCGCGCTCGCCTGCACCGGCGACCGCCAGGGCGGCAATTTCGTCAACATGTACGACAACGCCTTCAATGCGGCGGTCGTGCGGGTACCGGTCGGGGTGCGGGTCAAGTGGATCAACGTGGGGAAGAACGTCCACAACGCCGTGGCGGTGGATGGCTCCTGGTCCACCGGACACGGCGGCGCGTCGGACCTCGCTCCCGGCGCCGAGCAGGACCTGACGTTCGACAAGCCCGGCGTCTATCGCTACTACTGCACGTATCACGGCACCAAGGACGGCAAGGGAATGGCGGGCGTCGTGGTGGTCGGCGGCGCGGCATATAGCCCAAGCCCCCGGGGCGCGGTGACCGCCGTGGCGGACGCGACCGGTGCGGTGCGGCAGGTGCCGGAGCAGTATCCCACGATCCAGTCGGCCGTGGACGCCGCGGACCCGGGCGACCTGGTGCTGGTGGGCCCCGGCGTCTACCGGGAGGAGGTAACGGTCACCACGCCCTCGCTCACGATCCGGGGCCTGGACCGGAACGCGACCATCATCGACGGCGAGTTCGTGCGGGGAAACGGCGTCGCGGTGCTGGCCGACGGTGTGGCGATCGAGAACCTGACGGCCCGGAACGCCGTATTGAACGGCTTCTACTGGACCGGCGTCACCGGCTTCCGCGGCAGCTGGCTCACCGCCTACAACAACGGCGACTACGGCATCTACGCGTTCGACGCCACCGACGGCCTGTTCGAGCACTCGTACGCATCCGGCTCGCCGGACTCCGGCTTCTACATCGGCGAGTGCTATCCCTGCCGTGTGGTCATCCGGGACGTCACCGCCGAGCACAACGCGATCGGCTACTCGGGCACCAACTCGGGCGGTGAGCTCTACGTGGTCAGCTCCATCTGGCGCAACAACCGGTCGGGCCTCGTGCCCGCCTCGCTCGACCTGGAGCTCAAGCCGCCCCAGCGCGAGACCACCATCGCAGCCAACCTCATCGTCGGGAACAGCAACCGGAGCGCACCGGCGGCGCCACTGCCCTCGATCGCCTACGGCAACGGAGTCCTGATCGGTGGCGGCGTCGGGAACGTGGTCGAGCGCAACGTCATCGCCGACCACGAACAGCACGGCATCCTGGTCACTCCGATGTTCGATCGGAACTGGTGGCCTGCCCGCGGCAACGTCATCCGCGACAACCGCGTCGTCCGCTCGGGCCGGGCCGACCTCGCCCTCGGCGGCCCGGGGAGCTTCGGCAACTGCTTCGCCGGCAACCGCTACGCCGTGGCCGCCCCGGCGGG
>DASSYY010000025.1:0-8614 GCA_035703025.1 Gemmatimonadales bacterium
ATCAGGTCTCGATGCGGTAGCTGCGGGAGGCGGGCTCTTCTCGTGCCCGCCGTCGCACGAACGAGTGAAGGGGGCATGCCTAGAGGCATGCCCCCTTCGCGTTGCTCCGGGTGACGACTGCTGAGGTCGGGCTCAGGTCCAGATCCGGCGCTCGTGGTCGCTGGAGAAGAACGAGCACGCGCCCCGCTCACGCCTGCACGGCGACCAGGGCCGAGAGTCGCGGCCGGGCTCCAGGTGTCCCGCCGAGAGGCGGCTCGCCGGCCCGGGCCGCCGCGCCGGCGCCCCATCGCTGCTCAGCCGGTGCAAGGTGTCGGCCGTCTGCCAGAGCGACGTGTCCGCCGGCATCGCGGGCGGCGTGGGCGCAACGGGTGGGGCGGTGACCGGCCCGGGCGCCGGCGCCGGCGCCTGGCGGACACGCCGCAGGATGATCTCGACCGGCCGCGCCCGCTGTTCCGATTCGGCAATCGCCTCCGAGGGCGCGGCCACGACCTCCCAGCGGCCGGGCAGCAGGAACTCGTCGAGCGGCACGGCGAGCGCGTAGCGCTGCGGCCGGCGGACGCGCACGAAGAACTCGCCCCGCGAGTTGGTGAACGCCATCTCGCCGCTCAGGTCCACCGCCGCGCCTTCGACCGGCTGTCCCTGGTCGTCCTTGACGATTCCCCGCACGATATAGCGGCCGAGGTTCTGGCCAAGCTGCTGGGGCTGCACCCCGCCGAACGCGCCCATGTAGAGGAAAGTGCTGCCCGACGCGGAGTAGTCCACCGAGCCGTCGGGACGCACGGACGTGCCGAGGTTGGTCGAGTAGCGGCCCAGCTGCAGCCGCGCCGTCAGGTTGAGGGTGCTGCGGAACGGCTTGAACGGCTCGAACGGCTGGTGGACGATCTGGTAGTCGGCTCCGAACTCGCCCAGCGCGGTGATCAGGTTGGCGCCGAACAGGATGGTCGGCCGGTGATCGTGGACCGAGAGCTGCTGCATCAGGCGCACCCGGGGCGAGACTCTCCACCGCAGGTTGACGATCGGCGTCGTGCTCGACGCCCGGCCCGACGGCCGGCTCTGGAGCAGGAACAGCTCGGCATCGAGCCAGCCCGTGAGCTCGCGCCCGACCGCGAAATAGGAGCTGAGGTTGCTGATGCCCTGCGAGCGCGAGTCGTACAGCCCCCCGGTGACTCGGATGTCGCTCACCCGGCCGCTCGCGAAGGCCGAGTTGCCGGTGGCCCGGATGGGCGCCGCTCCATCGGCGGAATCCTGCAGGAAGTGCTGCCGGGCAACGCCGACCTGGAACCCCGAGCCCACATCGTACGTCACGGCGATGTTCTCGCGCTCCGCCTCCGTCTGGGTCGGACCCGGCACGTCGGCCCGGCGGAACCGGTCGGGATTCCAGGCGTACATCGCCTGGACGCCGAAGGGGCCGCGCCGGAGCGTCGCCGCTCCCGCCGCGTAGAAGCTGCCTGCCCCGGTACCTGCCACCAGCGCCGTGGTGAGATCCGGCGTGGCTTGCCACTGGATGCCCGGCATGACCGTCTGGCGGCGGGCGATGAGCACGTTGCCGGTGAGCCGCACCGTGGGCGAGATCCGGCGCTGCAGGAAGAGCGCGCCCATCGGCTTCTCGATGCGGGTGGCCTGGAACGATGGCGCGGCCAGACTGCTCGAGCTGGCGCCCGCGAACGCCAGGTAGGATCGGTCGGTGGTGCCGCCGCCCACGCTGACGCCCTGGACGAGCAGATTGTATCCGCTGCTGAACAGGTCGGTCGGGAAGTGCATCACCAGGGCATCGTTGCCGAGGCGCACGGTGTCCTTCCCGACGGCCGTCCGCAGGAAGGCGCCGACCCGGAGCCCGTCGAGGTAGCCCAGCCCGACCCAGCCGTCCATGCCGTTCCGCCAGAAGTTCGCGGTGGCGCCATAGCCACCCACCAGCGACGACCCGCCACCCTGGACCTCCATCACCGTCTGCGCCGCCAGCTGGCCGGACGCGCCGAGCGCCGCCGCGAGGATCGCGGCGGCGCGGGTGAGGGCGGAGCGCCTCCGGCCGGGCATGGTGTTAGGGCGACGCCGGTGCGGCCAGCACCGTGTCCATGGTGAAGCGCGCAAAGCGGACCGATACCCGCTCGGGTGCGACCCGCTCGGGCCAATCCACCTCGGTCCAGCGGATCATGTGCGGCATCAGCGGAAACCCGGCGCTCGGTGTGCTGGTGGTCTTGCCCGCCAACGCGGTCACCTGCTGCACCCGGCCGAGGTTGGGGCCGAGGTTCTCGAGTTGCACCCGCAGCTTCCCGGCGGCCGTGTCGACCTCGTACGCCCGCACCACGACCTGCTCCTTCCGGAGAGGCTCCTTCTGGTTGAGGTAGACCACGTGCGGGAGGAGAATGCGGACGTTGAGCCCGTTCTCGGTCCTGGCACCGGTCATGGCGCTCACGATGTTGAACCAGGCCGGGGTGCTGTCGGCGCTCGCCTCGTAGAACACCGTGTAGGTCTGGCGCGGGGGGATGCGGAAGCTCATCGCCGACAGCTTGACCCGGACCTTCGTGGTATCGAGCGGGGCCTCCTGTACCTCGCCCTGCTCGGTCACGTTGAACCCGTGCACTTCGAGCACGACGCTGAGCGGAAAGATGGTCGAGTTGATGAGCTGGAAGCTCGAGCGGGCGCGTTCCTGATATTCGGCGATCGGGGGGCTGACGGTCTGCGCGATCAGGGCAGGCGGGGCAATACAAGCGAGGGCGCCGAGCGCGAGGCTAGCGCGGCGGACCATCCGCTGGAGAGCAGTGTTGCCGGGCAGGCACGAGCGCATAGAGCCTCATTGCGTGATCGCCAGCAGATTGAGGGTCCCGGTATAGCTCCCGGCCGGGAGCTCGGGCACGCCGGTCAGGTCGATCCTCATCTGCACGTCGTCGCTCCGTCCGCCCAGGGCGTTGGCGTCGGAGATCGTCTGCGTGAACAGCACCAGTGTCCCGCCGGCGGTGCCGGCCATGACCCCGCCGGCTGTCACGGCCGGGCCGGTGAACGGGGCGAAGCTCTTCGGTCCGCCGGTCGGAACCCGTCCCAAGACCGCCGTCGAGGGAATAGCCGCCTGGGTGCCGACCAGGGCGCGCGCCGGCTGGTCGAAATACGCCACCAGGGCCACGGCCGCCGTGTGCGCCGGATCGACATCCCAGGACGTGTGGACGGCGAGCGGGGTGAAATCGTTGGGCCCGGTGACGAGGGCGCCTGGGAGGGTGGCGGAGCTGCCGCCGGGGAGCGACACGCTCACCGATGCCACCTTGGTGGCCGACAGGGCAATCGCCGCGGTGGCTGACGCGAGCCCGATCTGGGCTCCCGCCGGCGCCGGCCAGAGGGCCAGCGCGGCCAGGGCAACGCAGCGAGTGAACATGCCCGAACTTACGGCTCAAATCGGGGGGTCGCCATCGCCGGCTGCCACGTGCCGGGTTCCTCAGGCTATCGGTCGGGTCGGGCCCTCACCTCTCGGTCTGGGGTCGAGTCTCGGTCTACTGGGTCACGGCCTGCAGGTTGAGCGTCCCGCTGTAGAGCCCCGGCGCCAGTGTCGGGAAGCCGGTCAAGTTGATCTGCAGGTTCAGGTTATCCGTCCGGCTGGACTTCTTGTTGACGCCGCTGATGTTCTGGGCGAAGAGCCGGAGGCTACCGCCGGCCGTCCCGATCCCGCCCAGCGCGTTCTGGGTGATCGCGGTGAACGCCACCGGCAGGCCGGTGGTCATCCGTGCGAGCACCCGGCTGGCGGGGATCTGGGTCGTGGGCCCGACCAGCGCCTGCGCCGGCGTCGTGAAGTACGCCATCAGGTTCACGGTGTTGGTCTGCCCGGGGTTCACGTCCCACGAGGTCGTGATGACGACCGGCGTCGGGAAGTTGTTCGTCGTGTTGTCGGTCAGGCTCGCGATGGTCTGCACGGCGCCCGACCCGATGATGACACTCAACTGCGACGTCTTGGTTGCCGCGAGAGCGATGATTCGCGCTGGCGACCCGGTGCCGGCCTGTGCCGCCGCCTCCCGCGCGCCGAACGCCAGTGCGGCGCCCGGCACGAGGAAGCTGAGACAGCGACGAACCCGCCTGCCGGTCCGAGAGTGCATTCCGGACTACTGAACCACGGCCTGGACGTTGAGCGTACCGGTGTAGAGGCCGGCGCTGGTCGTCGGGAAACCGACCAGGTTCAGCCGGAGGTTCAGCACATCCGTGCGGGTGGAGAAGTAGTTGGCCACCGCGACCGCCTGGCTGAAGAGCTGCAGGCTTCCGCCCGCGACGCCGACGCCGCCGACCGCCGCGCCGGTGAACGGCGAGAACCCGCCGCCGTTGATGCCGCCCTCGACGTTCGCCGACGGGATGAGCGCGGTGCCGTTCACGAGGGCCTGGGCCGGGGTGGCGAACCAGCCGATCAGGCGCACCGAGGTGCCCGCGGTCAGGTTCCAGTCGGTCGTCAGGCTCACGTTGGAGAAGTTGTTCGCGTTCGAGTTGTCGGTGATGCTGGCGAGGGTGGCCGTCGCGGTGCTCGGGCTGACCGTAAGGGTCGACGACTTGGTAGCATTGAGCGTGACGGTCGCCGTATTCGACGTGAGGCCGACCTGCGCCTGGGCGGTACTGGCCAGGGCGAAGGCCAGAGCCGCGGCGGCGGCCAGGGCGCGGTTCATGGGGCGCTGCATCGAGGCACTCCTGAGCTAGAGGTTGACGAACGAGATGCCGACACCGGGACGGGTCGCTATGCACCTGAGGGGCGCGGGTTTACAAGACCTGTGCCAGCCGTGGCATTTCTAGTCAGCTTGTGCGGATTGTTGACGGCGAGATTCGATTCGGTGGGTGGGGGCGCAAAGCCCTAATGCTCAACTGGGTAGCGGATTAGCTCTAGTGCAGGGAATCGCTCGAGCCGGGCGGGATCCGGCTGTCCAACTCCATGTCATCTCATCGCCGCGCCGACCGTGGGGAAGTCGCACCGGTCATATTGCGGCGACCGCCTCCCGGGCCTCAGCGGTCGCCGTCCTTGGCGCTGCCCTAGTTGTCATCGCTCGACTGCCGCAGCTGCCCGGGCCGGACCAGCGACACCGTCCCCTGGAACGACTCGAGCGACACCTGCGCTCCGCCGGCGCCCAGCACGAAGCTGAACCGCTTGCCTTTCCGCGTCTCCCGAAGCGTCACCGGAAAGGCCGACTCGAACTCGCCGTTGAAGGTGCTGACCGAGACCGCCGCGCTCGTGCCCTCGGCCACCGCGAGGGTCACGTCGCCGTTGTGGCTCGAGAGGGCGTAGCGGCCACCGCTCCGGATGGGTCCGTCGTAGCCCACATCGCCGTTGACGGTGCCGGCGTCGAGGCTGGTCGCCTCGACCCGCTCAAGGACGATCTCCCCGTTGACCGTTTCGGCAACGATCTCGCCGCTGGCGTCGCTCACCCGTACGTCTTCGTTGACCGAGTGCACGTCGATCCGCCCCTTGGCGCCCTTGAGGTGGACGTGCCCCTGCACCGACCGCAGGCTCACCAGGCCCTCGCCGCCGGTCACGTCCACCTCGCCCTGGACCGTCTCGACCGTGATCGGCGCCCGGACACCGACCACCGTCACGTCGGTGTACACGCCGGAGAGATCGAGGCCCATCCAGGCCGGCACCGTGATCGTGAGGTCGACCGAAGAGGGCGGCCCGCGGCGACCCTCCGTGCGGACGGTGACCGCCCCGCCGGCGCTCACCACCTCGACGAAGGTGCGCGAGGACGGATCGGCCTCGACCCGCACGGCGTTCCGGCCCCAGGTCTTGACGTCGATCTCGCCGGCGTACCCGTCGACCACCAGCCGCTGGCCCTGCTGGGCCGGCACGGTGGTGTCGATCTGCTGGACGAGCGCGAGCGCCGTGAGGGCGCTACTGGCCAGGGAGAAGAGCACGGTCGATCCTTTCAGCTCACCGAGGAGACGAGCGCGGCCGCCTGGCGGAGCAGCTCGAGCTTGCGCCGCATGGTTTCGGCCAGATGCGAATTGAGATAGACGTTGGCGGAGTCCGCCGCGACGGCGCGCTGGGCCTGCGCGATGGCGCTGTCGATGGTCGCGAGGTTCCGCTCGATCACCCGCACCGTGGTGGAGTCGAGCCGGCCGCGCCCGGCGGTGAGGACACGCTCGAGGTCTGCGACGGCCGCGTCGTAGCTCTGGCCGGCCGCCCGCCGGGACGACGTGAGTGCCACCCGGGGCGACCCGGTGGGCGAGAGGGCCGGCGCCGGGGCCGGCCGGGCCGCGACCGGTATCGGGGCCGTGGCCCCCGGGTGCAGGAGCCACGCGGCGCCGCCCGAAAGCGCCATGAGCGCGATCCCCGCGGCCGCGAGCTCGGGCAGCGAGAAGCTCCAGCGCCGCCGTCGCGCTTCGAGGGCCACCACCGGGCGGGGGCCGGCAGCCGGCGCCGCGCCGATCCGCGCAGCGATGCCGGGCCAGAGGTCCCGCGCGGGGAGGCGATCCTCGAGCCCCTGGGCCCGGGCGACGATCCGCTTGAGGTCGGCGAGCACCGCGCCGCAGGCCACGCAGTGCCGGAGGTGCGCCTCGATCGCCGTCCGCTCGTCGGGCGGAAGCTCGTCGTCGAGGTACTCGGAGAGCCGGTCGGTCCACTGGTCCGTCATGTCGTGCTCCTCACCGCTCGAGATGCTGCCGGAGCGCCATCCGCGCGCGATGCAGCTGGGACTTCGAGGTGCCGGTCGCGAGGCCCAGCATCCGGGCGATCTCCTCGTGCCGGTAGCCTTCCATGTCGTGCAGGACGAACACCTGCCGCGCCCCCTCGGGAAGCCGTCCGATCGCCACCTCGAAATCCATGGCGATCTCCGGTGTCGCGCGCCGGCCCGGCACCATCTCCAGCGCCGCGTCGCCGTCCAGGTGGCGCTGGCGGCGGATCCCCAGCATCTCGCGCTTGCCCAGGATGACGTTCACGGCCAGCCGGTGGAGCCAGGTGCCGAACGCCGCCTCCCCGCGAAACGTGGCCAGCTTCTGCCACGCGCGGACGAAGACGTCCTGAATGACGTCGTCCGCGTCCTCGTCGCCGAGCATCCGGCGGGCGAGGCTCGAGATCCGGGCCAGGTGGCCGCGGTAGAGCCGCTCGAAGGCGTGGGCGTCCCCGCTGGCGGCCAGCGTCGCGTCCACCGCGTCCGGGTCGGTCCTGCCGAGTGCCTTGGGCTCCAGCGTCGCTGCTCCAGTCCCTGGTGGGGTCATCGCGGGTGGTTGGATCGAACGGCGGCTGAAAAGGTTGCAGGGAAGATGGAAGGAGGGAAGATTGACAGCCATGACGACCACCGCCCACGCGCCGATTACCGCCCCCACCGGGACCGTCCTCTCCTGCAAGGGCTGGCATCAGGAGGCGGCCCTCCGGATGCTGATGAACAACCTCGACCCCGCCGTCGCCGAGCGGCCCGAGGAGCTGATCGTCTACGGCGGCGGCGGCAAGGCTGCCAGGAACTGGGAGTGCTACGAGCGGATCGTGGCCACGCTCCGCCGGCTGGAGAACGACGAGACCCTGCTGATCCAGAGCGGGAAGCCGGTGGGCGTCTTCCGGACCCACGAGGAGGCGCCCCGGGTGCTCATCGCCAACGCGCACCTGGTGCCGCGCTGGGCCACCTGGGACGAGTTCCGCCGGCTGGACGCGCTCGGGCTCACGATGTACGGCCAGATGACGGCCGGCTCGTGGATCTACATCGGCACGCAGGGCATTCTCCAGGGGACCTACGAGACCTTCGCCGAGTGCGCGCGCCAGCACTTCGGTGGCACACTCGAAGGCCGGCTGGTCGTGACCGGCGGGCTCGGCGGCATGGGCGGGGCGCAGCCGCTCGCCGCCACGATGAACGGGGCCGCGTTCCTGGGCGTGGACGTCGACGAGTCGCGCATCCGGCGGCGGGTCGAGACCCGGTACTGCGACCGGCTGGAGCACGACCTCGACGCGGCGCTCCGGCTGGTCGAGGACGCACGGGCGCGCCGGCGGCCGCTCAGCGTGGGCCTGGTGGGCAACATCGCCGAGGTGCTGCCCGAGCTGGTCCACCGCGGCATCGTGCCCGACGTGCTGACCGACCAGACCTCGGCGCACGACCTCCGGGTGGGCTACATCCCCGCCGGCCTCTCCCTCGACGCCGCCGCGGCCCTGCGGGAGCGGGACCCGGCAGCATACGAGGACCGGGTCCTGGACTCGATGGTGGTGCACGTCCGCGCCATGCGGGACCTGATGGCCAAGGGGGCCATCACCTTCGACTACGGCAACAACCTCCGGGGTCAGGTAGCCGATCGCCGCGCCATGCCCGAGGCGTTCGACATTCCCGGCTTCGTGCCGGCGTTCATCCGGCCGCTGTTCTGCCGCGGCGCGGGCCCGTTCCGGTGGGCCGCCTTGTCCGGCGACCCGGCCGACATCGCGGCCACCGACCGGGCGGTGCTCGAGACCTTCCCGAAGAAAGAGGCGCTCGCCCGGTGGATCCGCCAGGCCCAGGAGCGGGTCGCTTTCCAGGGGTTGCCGGCCCGGATCTGCTGGCTCGAGTACGGCGAGCGCGCGGAGATGGGGCTCCGGTTCAACTGGCTGGTGAAGCACGGGAAGGTGCGGGCGCCGATCGTGATCGGCCGGGACCACCTCGACACGGGCTCCGTGGCGTCGCCCAACCGGGAGACGGAGGGCATGAAG
>DASSYY010000074.1:0-5732 GCA_035703025.1 Gemmatimonadales bacterium
CACGGGAGGTGCGGGAACGAATCCGCCGCCGCCTGGCCGCGATGCCGGACGCGGACCGGCGCTACTGGAGTGCGACGATGGCGCGGGATACGGGCCGCACCGACTCACTCGGCTTCCTCGCGCTCTCGCTCGACTCGGCCGGCCGGCCGATCGCCGTGGTGAACACCGATCCCTCGACCGACCTCTTCCTCGGGGCCGCCGCGGGGGCGACGGACACGGCGTGGGGCGAGATCCAGCCGGCGCTGCGGCCCTACCCCGCCGGCCTCTTCGTCGCGGGGCTCGGCCCGCTCGTCGCCAACGACGCCTACGCGACACCAGGCGTATGGCAGACGTTCGACCGCGATGCCTATCACTCGCCGCGCGTCGTCTGGGGCCGCGAAGTGAACCTGCTGCTCCTGGGCCTGGCCGACCGGATCGCCGCGTCGTACGATAGTGCCGGCCGGCTCGTGGATCCGGCGCGCGCGCCGGCCGTGCGTGCCCTCGGCGAGGCGCTCCGACGCATCCTCACCGCGGTCGGCGCCTCCGGCGTCGAGCACAGCGAGCTCTGGAGCTACCGGATCGAGCACGGCCGCCTGCTCCCTACGCGCTACGGCACCAGCTCCGACGTCCAGCTCTGGAGCTGCACCGATCTGGCGGTGCAGTTCGCCCTCTCCCGGTTGCCGCGACCATGAACGAGACGCCACTCACCCCGCTCACGCAGCTCGCGCCGGTGGACTACGTCGTGATGGCGGTGTACTTCGCCGCCGTCCTCGGCGTCGGCTGGGCGCTCCGGCGGCTCACCCGCACCAGCACCGACTTCTTCCTGTCGGGGCGCTCGCTGCCGCCCTGGATCACCGGCCTTGCGTTCATCTCCGCCAACCTCGGCGCCCAGGAGGTGATCGGGATGGGCGCCTCGGGCGCCAAGTACGGCATCGCCACGAGCCACTTCTACTGGATCGGCGCGATCCCGGCGATGGTCTTCGTGGGCCTGTTCATGATGCCGTTCTACTACGGCTCACGCGCCCGGTCGGTCCCCGAGTATCTCCGGCTCCGGTTCGACGAGAAGACCCGCACGCTCAACGCGGTGAGCTTCGCCGTGATGACGGTGTTCTCGTCCGGCGTCTCGATGTACGCCATGGGCAAGCTGCTGAACCTGCTGCTCGGCTGGAGCTTCGACGTGAGCGTCATCGTCGCGGCCGTCATCGTGCTCTCGTACGTGCTGCTGGGCGGGCTCACCAGCGCCATCTACAACGAGGTGCTGCAGTTCTTCCTGATCGTGTTCGGGTTCGCGCCGCTGGTCCTGCTCGGCCTGCACGCGGTCGGCGGATGGGAGGGCCTCTCGGCGCGGCTCGCCGAGGTAGCCACGGCACGGGGGCTGCCGGCCGGGGCGTACACCCACAGCTGGGCGTACATGGGGAGCCCGTCGACCAACCCGGTGGGGGTCGAGTGGTTCGGGCTGGTGATGGGACTGGGCTTCGTGCTCAGCTTCGGCTACTGGTGCACCGACTTCCTGGTCGTGCAGCGGGCGATGGCGGCCGACTCGATGACCGCGGCCCGCCGGACGCCGCTCATCGCCGCCGTGCCGAAGATGCTGTTCCCCTTCCTGGTCATTCTGCCGGGGATGATCGCCCTGGTGCTCGGCGCCGGGGGAAGCGGCTCCGGCCTGGGACTCGTGCCGGCCAAGCTCGCGGCCGGCGGCGGGCCGCTGATGGACAGCGCCGGCCGGGTGGTGCTCGACTACGACCTCGCGACGCCGATGATGCTGGTGCGGCTCTTCCCCTCGGGGATGCTGGGGCTCGGCCTCACCGCGCTGCTCGCCTCCTTCATGTCGGGCATGGCGGGCAACGTCACTGCCTTCAACACCGTCTGGACCTACGACATCTACCAGAGCCACATCCGCCGCGGCGCCTCGGACGCCCACTACCTGTGGATGGGCCGGGCCGCCACCGTAGGCGGCATCCTGCTGGCGGGGGCCGCGGCCTACGTCGCGAGCGCGTTCAACAACATCATGGACCTGCTGCAGCTGGTGTTCGCGTTCGTGAACGCGCCGCTGTTCGCCACCTTCGCGCTCGGGATGTTCTGGCGGCGGACCACCGGCCACGGCGCATTCACAGGACTGCTCGCGGGCACGCTGGGCGCCGCGGTGCATCACGGGCTGACACTCCCGGCCGGCGTCGGCGTGGGGGTGAAAGGCGGCTACCTCGGACTGCTGCACACGTATCCGAGCGAGCTGGCCCAGACCTTCTGGACCGCCATCGTGGCGTGGGTCACCTGCTTCGTCGTGACCATCGTGGTGAGCCTCGCGACCCGGGCGCGTGACCCCGAGGAGCTGCGCGGGCTGGTCTATTCGCTGACGCCCCGACCGAGAGACGAGGGCCTGCCGCTCCGGTCGCGCCCCTGGGTGCTGGGGGCCGCGGTGCTCGCGCTCACGCTGGTCCTGAACCTGGTGTTCTTCTAGGAGGCGAGGATGAGCGGAGCGACCGGGCTGGACATCAGGCTTCCGATCGGCGGGCTGTTCTCGATTCTCGGGACGCTGCTGGCAGGGTACGGTCTCGCCACCCGCGGTGACGCGGAACGGTATGTCCGCTCGCTGGCGGTCAACGTCAATCTCTGGTGGGGGCTGGTGATGCTCGTCTTCGGCGTGCTGATGCTCGTGGCGGCCCGGCGCTCGCGCCGGGACGCCTCGGCCCACCTGGCGGCGGAGACGCCCGAGGGGCGGGAAACCGAGGATCGGGAGCACCGGCTGGGCCTGGAGCGGTGAGTGGTGGCATCCGGGCCCCGGTCGGCACATCCTTCAGCATCACCCCAGATGTCGACCCGTGGACGACCACCCCCGGAGCGCCTGCGCATGTGCCGTAACATCCGCCCCCTCTACCACTTCGAGCCCCCGGTCACCGACGACGAGGTCCGGGCGGCATCGCTGCAGTTCGTCCGCAAGGTCAGCGGGTTCACCCGTCCGTCGGCGGCCAACCAGCCTGCGTTCGACCGCGCAGTGGCCGAGGTCTCGGAGGTAGTTCATCGGCTCCTCGATTCCCTGGTCACCAACGCACCGCCGAAGAACCGCGAGGCGGAAGCCGCCAAAGCGCGCGCCCGGGCCTCCAAGCGCTACGGTGCTCCGGCAGCGCCTGAGGTGCCTGACCCGAGACCGTAGTCCCTCGCGGCGCTCGGCCCCACAGACAGGCGCTCGGCCCGTAGCGGCTCGCCACCGCCCCCCTTAGAATCTCTGGGACCGGTTCCCCCGAAGCCCCAGGGCCGCACCTTCACGTCGTCCCGCCGGCGAGGCGCAGGATGGCTTTCCTTTCGAGCGCAAAGGCGCAGCTGCCCAGGACCGTGGGCTGGCTGCTCCGCGTGATCGGGCTCGCCGCGGTCTATTACCTCGCCGCGCGCCTTGGACTCCGCTACGCCTCGATCGGCCAGAGCATCTCGCTCGTCTGGCCCCCGACCGGGATCGCCATTGCCGCCCTCATCGTACTCGGTCCGAGTACCTGGCCGGGCGTAGCGCTCGGTGCCTTCCTGGCCAACGCCGCCACGGCGATCCCGCCGTCCGCCGCCGCCGCAATCGCCGTGGGCAACACTCTGGAGGCCGTCCTCGCCGCGGCACTCCTGGCCCGCGCCGTCGGGCGCCCCCCGCGCCTGGACGCGATGCCGGCCGTGCGCGTGCTCGTGCTGGCCTCGGCACCACTGGGCGCGACGGTGAGCGCCCTCATCGGCGTCACTGCCCTCGTCATGAGCGGCGTGCTTCCGTCCGCCGGCGCGGACTCGGCCATCGCCGTCTGGTGGACGGGCAACCTGCTCGGCGCCTTGGTGATCGCTCCCCTCCTCCTCGCCTGGGCGCCCCTTCCCCGCTCCACCGCCAGCGCCCGCGGCCCGCTCGAGGTCGCCCTGCTGTGCCTCGGCACCGTGCTCGCCGCCGAGCTCGGGCTGGGCCACCTGCTGCCGGTGCCGGCGATGTTCCGCCGGCTCGACTACCTCTACGTCCTGTTCCCGTTCGTCATCTGGGCTGCGCTTCGCTTCGGGAGCCGGGGCGCCTCGCTCATGACGTTCACGGTGTCGCTCGTGGCCGTCTGGCGCACCATCCAGGGGGGCGGACCCTTCAACACCACCACGGGCGGTGGGACCCTGTTCGCCGTCGCCTGCTACCTGGGCGTCGTTGCGGTAACGGGACTGCTGCTCGCCGCAGCCGTGACGCACGAGCGGGAGAGCGCGACCGAGGCGCTCCGCCGGCGCGACGAGCAGCTCCGTGTGGCGCTCGATGCCGCGCGGATGGGCGTCTGGTTCTGGTCCTCCACGGACAACCGGCTGACGTGGGACGACACCCTCCGCCGGATGTACGGCGTCACTCCGGACCACCCGATCTCCGGCTACGACGATTTCATCTCCCGGGTCCATCCCGACGACCGGGACCTCGTCGGGAACACGGTCCGCCGCGCGCTGGCCGACGGCGGCCGCCTCGACTACGAGTTCCGCATCGTCCTCCCTGACGGACGGGTCCGCTGGATCGCTGACCAGGGCCGCGTCGTCCCGGGGGACAACGGTGCTCCCGTCGGCATGACCGGCGCGTGCATGGACGTGACCGACCGGCGCACCGCCGAAGAGCATCTCCGCCTGGCGCATCGCATGGAATCGGTGGGCCGCCTGGCCGGCGGTGTGGCGCACGAGGCGAACAATCAGATGAGCGTGGTGATCGGGGCGGCGCATTACATCCTGGCCCGGCCCGACATCCCGGCGGCGGTCCGAACCGACGCCGAGTTCATCCGCCAGGCGGCCGAGCGCACTGCCGCGGTGACCGCGCAGCTCCTGGCCTTCAGCAGGCGGCAGGTGCTGCGCCCGCAGGTGCTGGACGTGAACGGCGTGCTGGAGAAATTCCGGCCGGTGCTGCAGCGAACCATGGGTGAGGACTGCTCGGTGACGCTCCGGCTCGCGCCCGCCCTCGGCCACGTGAAGGCGGACCCCGGGCAGCTCGAGCAGGTACTGCTCAACCTGGCGATCAACGCGCGGGACGCGATGCCGCGCGGCGGCGCGCTCGCGATCGAGACCTCGAGTGTCGACCTCACCGAGGGCCACGCCGCGGTCGAGCACGGCGTCGCCGTCCGGCCGGGCGCCTATGTGCTGCTGGCCGTGAGCGACACCGGCCACGGCATGGACCGGGCGACGCTCGACCACGCGTTCGAGCCGTTCTTCACGACCAAGGGGGTGGGCCAGGGCACCGGTCTGGGCCTCGCGACCGTATACGGCGTCGTGAAGCAGTCGGAGGGCTACGTGTGGGCGTACAGTGACCCCGGCAAGGGTACGACGATGAAGATCTACCTGCCGGTCACGGACGCGGTCCCCGATGCGGCAGTGGAGTCGCCTGTCGCCCCGGAGAGGACGACCGGCGAGCTGGTGATGGTCGTGGAAGACGACGCGCCGGTCCGGTCGATCGCGGCCCGGGCGCTGGCCGAGGAGGGCTATCGGGTGATGGAGGCGGGGAGCGGGGCCGAGGCGGTCGAGCTGCTCCGCCGGAGCCAGGAGCGGCCGGCGCTGGTGCTGACCGACGTCGTGATGCCCGGGATGAGCGGGTCCGAGCTCGCTGCGGCCGTGGCCCGGCTGTCGCCCGGAACGCCGGTGCTTTTCACGTCGGGATACACCGACAGCGAGATCCTCCGCCGCGGGCTGCTGGAGCCGGGCGCGGACTTCCTGCCGAAGCCGTTCTCGCCGGACGCGTTGGTGCGGGCAGTGCGATTGCGGACGGCGGCCAGCGGCTCAGGCTGACC
>DASSYY010000075.1:0-7549 GCA_035703025.1 Gemmatimonadales bacterium
TCCCATCCACTCGCCGTTCGGCGCGGTGGGGGGCGCCGGCCCGCTGGGCGGGAGCGGTACGGCACCCGACGGAGCGCCGCAGCCCACGGCGCCGCTGCCGCCCGGCGCGGCCAAGCCGGTGCCGCCGGTGCCGGGCGCCGCCCCCACCGCGCCCGGCACGTCGACCGGCGTGATGGGGGGCACCGGCCCGGCGCCGAATCCGCAGCGGTAGGATGCGGGCCCGCCGGCTGTCCGCGCGGTGGGTCCTCCCGGTCGAAGGCCCGGCGCTCGAGCACGGCGCGCTGCTGATCGGGGACGACGGTCGCATCGCCGCCGTCGGGCCGGACGCAGCGGTGCCGCGTCCGGCCGGAGTTCCGGTGGAATCGTTCGGCGACGCGCTGCTGTTTCCCGGCCTGGTCAACACGCACACGCACCTCGAGCTGACCGGCCTCGCCGGCGGCCCGCCCGAGCCCGACTTCGCGGCGTGGATTCGCCGGGTGCGATCGATCAAGGCCGCCCGCGCCCCCGAGGCTTTTCTCGCCGCCGCGCGCCGGGGTCTCGCCGAATGCTGGGCGGCTGGAGTCACCACCATCGCCGACACCGGCGACTCGGGAGCGGTCATCGAGGCCCTCGCCGAATCCGGCGGCGCCGGGATCGCGTATCAGGAAGTCTTCGGCCCGCATCCCGATCAGTTGGACGAGAGCCTGGCCGGGCTCCGGGAGGCCGTGGCGCGGCTCGGTCGGTTCGCGGCGGGGCGGGTGCGGATCGGCGTTTCGCCCCACGCGCCGTACACCGTGAGCGGGCCGCTCTACGCCGCTACCGCCACGTGGGCTCGGGAGGAGGGTCTGCCGCTCGCGGTGCATCTCGCCGAGTCGCCGGCCGAAAGCGCGCTGCTGGCCGACGGTACCGGCGCTTTCGCGGCTGCATGGCGGGACCGCGGGATTCCGATGCCTGTGCCGCTCGGGCATACGCCGGTGAGCTGGCTCGCGGAGCACGGTGTGCTGTCGGACCGGACACTCTGCATCCATGTCGTCCAGGCGTCCGCCGCCGACGTTGAGCAGCTCGCCCGGGCAGGTGCCGCCGTGGCCCACTGCCCGCTGTCCAACCGCGCTCACGGTCATGGCGTCGCCCCCTTGGCGGCGTTGCTGGGCGCCGGGCTTCGGGTCGGGCTCGGCACCGACTCCATCTTGAGCGTGGGGACACTCGATCTCCTGGCGGAAGCGCGCGCGGCTCGCGCGCTGACCGGGCTCGACGCCGCCGGCGCTCTGGCGCTCTGCACGGAGGCCGCCGCCCGCGCCCTCGGTCTGGAGGCTGAAATCGGCACCCTCGCACCGGGCAAGTGGGGGGACTGTGTGGTGATTCGCCCGCCCAGAGCGACGACGGGGTCGCCGGCGGCGGAGCAGGTGCTGGCGAGCGGCCCGAGCGACGTACTGGCCACCTTTGTGGGAGGACGGGACGTGTATCGAAGCAGCCCACCGCTATGAAGATTCAGCGTCACGCCGCCATCCTGCGGGTGGTCCGGGAGCGGCGCATCGAGAGCCAGGACGATCTGCGCGAGGCCCTCTCCACTGAAGGCTTCGTCGTCACCCAGGCGACGCTCTCGCGCGACATCCGCGAGCTGGGCCTCGCCAAGCTCGCCGATCCGCAGGGGGGTGCGTTCTACACGCATCCTCATCGGGCCGCGGTGCGGCCCGATCTGGCGCAGGTATTGCCAGCCCTTCTGGTGAGCGTGGACGGGGTGGGGCCGCTTCTGGTGCTCAAGACGGCCAGCGGGTCAGCCGGCACCATCACCGAGGCCCTGGATCAGGCGGGCTGGGCCGAGATCATCGGTACGATCGCGGGCGATGATACCGTCCTCGTGATCACCCGGAGCCAGCGGCTTCGCGAGACCATTGCCCAACGGATCCAGGCGCTGGTGAAGAAGTAGGAGGGTCGACGGCGGGCGTGCCTCCCTTGCCGCTCTTCCGACGCTGCGTTACGCTTGAATTGGGCGCTCGATCGGCGGGGGCGTAAACGCCGACGGCGCCGGTGGTTTCCCGTCGGGCCGCCCCCTGTCGGGGGCGCGCGAGACGGGATTCACGCATCCTCCACTCATTCCGCTGCGGAGACGTCGCGTGCGGTGCTTGGCGTTGAACGCCTCGTTCGAGCCGTTGACGATGGTCCCGGTGCGCCGGGCCCTGCGCCTCGTCATCGAGGGCAAGGCCGAGATCGTCGAATCCGACGCGGGCGACGTCGTCCGAAGTG
Source organism: Gemmatimonadales bacterium (assembly GCA_035703025.1). Taxonomy (GTDB): domain Bacteria; phylum Gemmatimonadota; class Gemmatimonadetes; order Gemmatimonadales; family GWC2-71-9; genus CAVVWJ01. Next base: position 2,224 of record DASSYY010000075.1, read on the forward strand.
AACGCCTCACACTACCGAAACCAGCCATCATCAGGCTGGTCAAGTTCGTGCACGTTCCCCGCCGCTTTCGTCGCCAGGTCACCAACACATTCCTCTTCGCCCGCGACAGCTACCGCTGCCAGTACTGTCATCGGGGCCAGCTGGAGCTGCGCCACCGCGAGTGCCTGACCCGCGACCATCTCATTCCGCTGTCTCGGGGTGGCGACAACGACTGGACCAACGTGGTGACCGCGTGCAGCTCCTGTAATACCCGGAAGGGGAACCACCTGCCCGAAGAGTGCGGCATGCACCCGCTCCACACGCCTCGCGAGCCCCACTTCGTCCATCTCTCCTGGGCCGTCCGCCGCCTGTCGGCCGCGCAGGCCAAGTACATCAAGCTCTTCTACGGCGAGGAAGCGCTCCGCGCCCTGGGCGGTACCATCTAGGCCGCCGTTCCCTGGTCCAGCGGCACGATCGTCTGGAACTTGCCGTTCGGCGCCAGCGGAATGTCCTCCACGATCACCAGCTCGCAGTGGATCGCTTCGCCCAGGTAGTGGCGCAGCTTGTCGAGCGCCGCCTGCCGCGACTGCTCGTTCCACCTCGGCGACACGACGAGGTGGATCCGCAGCCCGTTCGGCCCGGTCTGCCACGCCTGCCACCGCCGAACGTCCTCGTTGGTCGAGAAGCACGTGCCCAGCAGGGCGGTGTTGAGTACCCGGCCGTCGGGCGTGCGGATGGCCTCATTCGACCGCCCGGCAATCGGGCTCAGCAGCGCGAGACCGCGCCCGCACCCGCACCGGTGCGTCCGGCGCGCGGCCAGGTCGCCGATGCGGTAGCGGAAGACCGGGTGGCTGAGGCAGGTGAGTGGCGTGATCAGGACTTCGCCGGTGGTGCCGTCGGGCACCCGGCGGCCCTGGTCGTCGACGATCTCCAGCACGTGGACGTCGTCGTTCAAGTGGTAGTCGCCTGGGCTGTCGGGGCACTCCCACGCCAGCGGACCAGTCTCCATGGTGGCGTAGACATCGAGTGGGCGGACACCGAAGGCCTGCTGGGCCAGGCGGTGACAGCGCTCGCTCCTGGTCATCGAGCCGGTGTACACCAGGCGCGGCCGCACCGCGAGCCCGCCGGCCGCGATCACCGCCTCAGCCAGTGCCTCGATGGCGACGGAATATCCGCTCAGGACGTCGGGCCGGACCCGCCGCAGGACCTCGACCTGAGCGTCCAGCGGATCGAAGCTCGACAGGCGGTGCATGGCGGGGAGCAGCCCCGCGCGGCGAAGCATGGCGATCGGACCCTTCGGCGCGGCGGCCTTGCCCGAGCCGATGCTCACCTGGCGATCCAGCGGTCGGCGACCGTAGGCCGAATGGATGCGCGCGTGCAGCGCCGATACCTCGGCCTGCTCGCACTCGCTCCGGTAGACCATCACCGGCCGGCCCGTGCTCCCTGAGCTGCCCATCCGGAACAGCCTGTCCGGGGGCTGGGTGAGCATCTGCGTCGCGCGCGACTTGAGTGTCGCCTTTTCCAGGATGGGGAGCCGTTCGTAGTCGGGGCCGTCGTCGAGGGTTTCCGGCCGCACGCCGGCCCGGTGGAAGACCTCGGCCCAGTGCGGCGCCCGTATCGCCGCCGCCGCTAGCCGGCGCAGCCGTGCCACGCGTCGTGCGTGAAGCTCGTCGGCCGACAGCCACTGTTCCCGGAGGCGCGCACGGATGGCGAGGGGAAGGGTCACGAGCGCGGCGGCCGGGGCCATGCAGGCTCCTGTGTCCGGGGGTCGTCAGCGAATCTCGAAGGTCGTGCTCCGGACCTCCAACCGGAGGCTCGGCAGTCCCGCCAAGCGCAGCAGCAGTCGAGTGGCGCCGCGTCCGAGCGCGTCGCCGACGCCTTCTTTCCCCTGGGCCGCGTCCTGAAGGTCGCCCTCCAAGAACCGCTGCAACTCGTCCAGGTCGGAATCCGACAGCGTCGAGATCTCCATCGACGCGGTGTAGTAGTAGCGGCCGCTCGCGGCCGGCCGCACGTTCACCTGATACGCGAAGGCGAGGGCCGCGCTCAAGGCGTCGAGCGTCGCGTAGCGCCGCTCCTGGACCCGCCCGCTGAAGAGGGTCAGGACCGTGTACTGGTCGAGCAGCGGCTCGTGCCGCAGCACGACGTCCCACTCCGCCTGTCGCTCGAACGCATCGAACCACCCGCCGCGGGAGCGCCACACCTCCACCCGGTAATGCAGGCGCACCGGCAACCCCGAGCGCAGCGCCGACAGCCACCGGCCGTCGCCCAGCAGGTTTTCCGAGCGGACGACCGGCGCCCGCGACCCCGACGGGGTCGAATCTGCCGCCAGGCGCACGGTCAGGCGCACGGCCTGGGCCGTTTGCGCGGCGGCGGTGTGCGGCTGGGTCGTGCCGATGCCGAGGGTAAGGGCGATGGCGGGCAACAACCGGACCAGCCGGTGGGGGCGAAGGAGTGAAAGAACTTGCACTTAGAACCGGTGTTGCAGGCGGACGATGAACCGCACCGGCTCGCCTTCGCTGAGGCTCTTGGCCAGGTACGCCCCGATCGTTCCGGCGTCGAGCCCGATCCCCACGTCGGTCTTCCACTCGTGCAGCGAGGGGATGCGGTTGGCCGGCACCTGGCCGGGCCCATCACCCGCGAGCCATGCCTTGCCCGCGTCGCCCAGGAGGACCAGGTCCGCTTCCTCGATTCCGAGGAACCGGCCGGCCGCACCGCTCTCGCGGTCGCGCATGCGGTAGCCGAGGTTGAGGCCCAGCCGGGTGCGGACCTCGAGCTGCGCGACGATCGAGCGGTCGCAGAGCGCGGGGTCCGAGGGGTCCACGAAGCCGCGGGGCGCGCAGGTGAAGGTCCGGAACCCGTAGCCCGGCAGCAGATCGGGGCCACCGAGCGAGACACGGCGCTGAATCGGCATGCGGTCGCCGCCGATCCAGCCGTCGGCGCGAACGCGGGCGTTGACGCGGAGATTGGGGGTCAGCCGCGAGTAGCGCCGCAGGTCGAGCGTGAGCCGGTCGAAGGCGTACCCTCCGCCGGTCGGGATCGGCGGGCGGACGGTCTCCGGCAACGCTACCGGGGCCACGTCGTCGCTGGTGCTGTGCTCGTATCTGGCGCGGAGCAGCCAGCCGGTGCTGCTGTTCTCGCGGTCGTTGCGGGTGTCGAAGTCGAGCTGCGCGCCGGTGGTGAAGTAGTGGCCGTCGTCGCTGAGCGGATTGCGGCGCCAGCGGTCGCTGTTCCGGAACAGCGACCAGGGATCGGTGGCCCGGAGGCTGCTCTCGTGGTCCCGCCTGAGCGAGAGCTCGAGTCGAAGCGAGCGCGTCGGCTGGACCCAGGCCGCGCCACCGCCGCCCCGCCGCTCGTACCAGTCCCGAAAATCCCGCTGCAGCAGGAACGCCGACCAGCCGTTCTCGGCGGCGGAGAGCGGCTGGTCCTCGAACGGCGCGACCTCGCTGTAGACCCGGCCCGCGAGACCGCCCCCGGGGAAGCGCAACTCGGCGCGGGCGCCGTAGCCGAAATCGCTGCTGAGACGCGAGCCCTCGCCCGCCGTGCGGAGGATGCCGCGGAGATCCAGTCGCGCGAGCGAGTGCTGGGACGGGCGGAGCTCGAAGGTCGGGCCGAACACGATCGGCAGCCCCTCGATCCGGTTGTACGTCCCGCCGGTAGCGAGCAGGAGGTCGGTCCGCACGCGACCGGTCTGGAAGCTGGCGCGCGCCGTGGCCAGTTCGCCCAGCGGCCGGCGCCGCTCGCGCAGCACCAGCGTCCCGTCGGCCGCGCGCAACACCGGCGCCGCGTCCCACTGGACGCGTTCCCGGCCCACGTGCCGAGCGCCCGGGCCCCGGATGAGCCGGCCGCCGACGACCAGCACATCCCCCTCCACATCCGCGCCGGGCAGCAGGTAGAGCGTCGCATTGATCACGACCACGTCGCCGCGCACGCGTCCCCCCAGCCGGAGCGCTCCGCGGAAGATCGCCAGCCTGCCGGTGAACTGGCTGCCGGCCGGGAAGCTCACCTCGCCCTGGACCCGCGTGGTGGCACTGTCGTTGTAGAAGGCCAGCAGCTCGGACACGACGTCGGGCGGGGGGCCGCCCCGGACGACGGCCGAGTCGCCCGGCGGCAGGTCGGGATCGAGCACGATCACGCTGTCCTGCGCCCGGAGCAGGGGCGGCATCGCGAGCAGGAGCAGCAGGCCACCGGCGAGGAGTCGCATGCGGAGCTCGAGAGTGGAGGAAGGTGGCGCGGCCGGGCTACTCGCGGTCGAGGCCCAGCCGCCTGAGCCGGCGGTACAGGTTGGCGCGGTCGGTCCGGAGCAGCCGCGCGGCCTCGGCGATGTTGCCCTCCGACTGGACCAGCGCGGTGCGCAACAGGCCGCGCTCGTAGTCGTCGAGCGCCTCGGACAGCGGCCGTCCCAGCGCCGTCGGGCTCGGCGGCGGCGGCGATCCGCCTCGCAGCACGTCGCGCACGGCCCCGGCGTCGACCGTGGGGCCGCACAGGATGCTCAGCCGCTCGACCAGGTTCGCCAGCTCGCGCACGTTCCCCGGCCAGCCGTAGCCTGCGAGCGCCTCGAGCGCCTGGGGCGTGAAGGTCGGGGCCTGCCGCGGCCGCACCCGCTCGGCCAGGTGGCTCACGAGCGCGGGGAGGTCCTCCAGCCGCTCGCGCAGCGCCGGCAGTCGAATCGGGAAGACGTTGAGGCGGAAGAACAGGTCCTCCCGGAAGTCCCCGTCGGCCACCGCATCCTCCAGGCGGCGGTTGGTGGCCGCCACGATCCGCACATCCACGTGCTGTGAGGATTCCGCGCCGATCCGCTGCAGCTCGCCGGTCTCCAGGGTCCGCAGCAGCTTGGCCTGCGCCTCGGCGCTCAGATCGCCGATCTCGTCGAGGAACAGCGTGCCCTGGTGCGCCAGCTCGAACCGCCCGAGCCGCCGCTCGGTGGCACCGGTGAACGCGCCCCGCTCGTGCCCGAACATTTCGGACTCGACCAGGTCGCGCGGGATGGCCGCGCAGTTGACGGTGACGAAGGCACGCGCCGACCGCCGGCTCGCGGCGTGGACCGCCGCCGCGGCCAGCTCCTTTCCCGTGCCGCTCTCCCCGGTGAGGAGCACCCGGGCCTCGGTGGGCGCCACCCGGGCCACCAGCGTCCGCACCTGCTCCATCGCTGCACTGGCGCCGATCAGCGCCGAGCGGCGCGAGAGCTCCGCGTGCAGCGCCCGGTTCTCGGCGCGGGTCCGGTTGAGCTCGATCGCGGCCCGGACCGTGACCAGCACCGATTCCGGCGCGAGCGGCTTCTCGAGGAACTGGAACGCGCCGAGCTTCACGGCGCGGACCGCGTCCGTGAGCTGCGCCTTCCCGCTCATCA
>DASSYY010000245.1:0-6077 GCA_035703025.1 Gemmatimonadales bacterium
GGGAGCGCCTGTTCGCCGGCCGCAGCCACGGCGCTCAGCTGCAGGCGATCCTCGGGTACCGCTCGCCACCGGGACGCCTGCTGCCGTCGGCCCTGCCGGAGAATCTCGATCGCGTGCTCGCCCGCATGCTCGCCGAGAACCCAGCGGATCGCTACGATGCCGCCGCCCTGCTCGAGAACCTCGGGCCCTTGCGCGATCCGGGCGGGGAGGCAGCCCAGCCGCCGGAGGTGCTGCCCGACGGCGAGCAGCGCCAGGTGACGATCCTGGCCGCCACCCTCGCGGATCGCGATCCGCTGGCGGCCGCTCTCGGGGTACCGGGGTGGGCCGATTTGCTGACCCGCGTCCGCGCCTCCGCCGAGGAGGTGGTGCGCCGGCACGGCGGCCTCCTCAACCAGTTTGCCGACGGGACCTTCGAAGCGCTCTTCGGCGTGCCGGTCACCCACGAGGACGACCCGGTACGCGCCGCGCGCGCGGCGCTCGAGCTCCACCGGCGCGTCACGGCATTGGCCGATCCGGCAGCAGGCCGGCCACCAGTGCTGTTGCGCGCCGGTATCCACACAGGCACTGCGGCGATCCTGCCCGGCCGGAACGCCTCGGGCCCCTATCGGGTGGCCGGCTCGGTCGCTCGGCTCGCGGTCGAGCTCTCCAGCCACGCACCTCCTGACGAGGTGTGGGCCAGCGCGGACAGCCGGCGCGCGATCGCCGGCCTCTTCGAGACCCAGGAGCAGGCACCGGTGGTGTCGGCAACAGCCGGCGCGGAAGTCCTTCCGTTCCGAGTGACCGAGACTGCGGAGCCCCGGACCCGGCTGGAGGCAGCGCAGCGCGCCGGTCTCACCCCCTTCACCGGGAGGGGGCGGGAGCTGAGCGTGCTGCGGCTCGCCATGGACGAGGCGGTCGCAGGACGCGGGCGCTTCGTGAAGGTGGTGGGCGATGCCGGGATGGGGAAAAGCCGGTTGCTCCTCGAGTTCCGGTCCGTGCTCGAGCATGCCGGGGTGGGGCTGCTCCACGGGCGCTGCGAGCCATCTGAGACCGGGGCGACCTATCTCCCGTTCGTCGAGCTGCTCCGCGAGTGGGTGGGCGCCGGCTCCGCGGCGGGCCGAACGCCCGGCGTCGCCGAAGTCGTCGGACGGCTGAGGGAGCTCGGGCGCGAGCTCGAGGAATTCCTCCCGCTCTACCTCCATCTTCTCGCGATGCCGAGCGCGGTGCACGCGGTTCCACGCCATCTCCACCGGGAGCAGTTCCGGCTCGCCATGCAGGAGGCGCTCGCGGCCTTCGTCACGCTCGTGGCCCGGCAACGGCCCGCCGCGCTGCTGCTCGAGGACTGGCAGTGGGCGGACGAGGCGTCGCATGGGGTGCTCGAGCAGGTCGCGGAGCTGGTCTCCGGCGTTCCGCTGCTCGTGGTTGTGACGACCCGGCCGGGCCCCGGCCGCTCGTGGGGGAGTCAGGATCGCGACCTCACGATCGCGCTCGACCCCCTCGGGTCGGAATCATCGGCCGCGATGCTCCGGTGCATCCTGGGAGTGGACGCGGTCCCGGGTCGGCTGGTGGATCTGATCCACGAGCACAGCGGCGGCAATCCGTTCTTCCTCGAGGAGATCACCCAGACGCTGCTGGAGGGAGGCGAGCTGGCGGTCGCGGGCGGAGCGGTGGTCCTCGGCGACTCCCTGGAGACGCTCCGGCTCCCGGGAACCGTGCAGGCGGTGATCCGAACCCGGCTGGACCGGCTGGACCTGGAGACGCGCGAGGTCCTGCGACTCGCCTCCGTGGTCGGCCGCGAGTTCACCCGCGGCATTCTGGAGCGGGCGACGAACCCTGCCCGCCTGCCGCATGCCCTGCAGGCGTTGAAGACGGCCGGAGTCATCCAGCAGGTCCGGGTCGTGCCCGAGCCGACCTACCGGTTCAAGCACGGGCTCACCCAGCAGGCCGCGCTGGGAAGCCTGCTCGACCACCAGCGAAAGGAGCTGCACGGCCGGGTCGGCGAGGCGATCGAGGCTCGCCACGAGCGGGGACTGGAGGAGCACCTGGGGCGGCTGGTGGAGCACTTCAGCCGAGCCGAACAGTGGCCGCGCGCGGTGCGTTACGCCCGGCTGGCGGCGGAGCGCGCCAACGACCTCAGTCAGTTCGCGGAATCCCTCGAGATGCTGGAGCGGGCACAGGGCTGGCTCTTCCGCTTACCCGACGATCCCGAGCGGCGGGAAGTGCTGATCGACATCCTCTTCCGCCAGGAGCGTCTGTGCGAGACGCTCGGCCTGCGGGGACGCCAGCAGCGGATCATCGACGAGCTGGTGGCGCTGCTGGAGCCGGCCCGGGAGCCGGCGCGCCTGGCGGAGGCCTACCTGCGGCAGGGAGACCTCAGCACGCTGCTGAGGCGCTTCGAGGAGGCCGAGGCCGCGCTGGTGCGGTCGCTGCGGCTCCGACAGGAGCTGGGCGACGCGATCGGTCGGCGCAACACGCTGCGAAGCCTGGGCCTCCTCCGCTGGCACCAGGGAAGGGACGAGGATGCCCTCGCCTGCATCGAGGAGACGCTGGCCATCGACCGCGAGCGCGGCGACCTCGAGGCGCACGTCGGAGACCTCGCCAACCTGGGCGGCGTGCTCAAGGGCATGGGACAGATCGAGCGCGCGCGCGAGACGCTGGAGGAAGCCCTCCGTCTGAGCGCGAAGGCGGACGCCGGCCCCGACGGCAGCGCCGGGACCGATCTGTCGCACAAGCGGGCCTACATCCTCCACAATCTCGCCAACGTCCACCGCGAGCTCGGTGACGAGGCCACCGCGCTGGACTACCTCGCGCAAGCGCGGACGCTGACGGCCGAGAAGCGGCTGCCCATCCAGCTCTCGTACCACTTCACCTCCATGGCCCACATGTATCTGCGACAGGGCCGGCTCGACGAGAGTCTGACCCTCTACCGCGACGCGGTGGACCTCACCCGGCGGGCGCAGTATGTCCCGGGGCTCGCCCACGCACTCCGCTTCCTGGGCGAGGTACTGGCGGGAGTCGGCCGGCACGACGAGGCGCTGCCGGCGCTGGTCGAGGCCGCCGGACTCTTCGCGCAGCTGCACGATTCCGCGACGGAGGCTGCGCTCTGGACCGAGGTGGCCGCCCTCCACGAGCGGGCCGGCGACCTGGAGTCCGCGTTCACCGCCTGGGGCAAGGCACGGGCACTCCACGATCAGGGAAGCGACCGGCGGCTCGTGCTGGACGCGCTGGAAGGGCTCGCCCGCGTCGCGCGCCGCTTTCTCCCCGACCCGTCGCCGGCGGTGGGATACTACGGCGAGGCGCTGGCCCTGGCCGAGCAGCTCGCCGACCGGGTCGCGGCCGGCCGGCTGCGGAACGCCATGGGCATCATCGAGTGGGAGCGGGGGCGGTACGACGAGGCCCGGGTGCAGTACGAGGCGGCGCTCCGGACCTATCGGCAGCTCGGCCTCGAGCGGGAGGCCGCGGTGATGCTCGCAAGCCTGGGCGTCACGCTGAACGCCATGGGCCGCCGCGTGGAGGCTCGGAAATGCCTCGAGGAGGCCGGCGCGCTCCACCGCGCAGCCGGTGATCGTGCGGCCGAAGCGCGAGCGCTCGGTGCGCTGACCGACGTGCTGCGGCGGCTGGGTGAGCCCGCCCGGGCCGTGGCATGCGGCGAGGAAGGGCTCCGCCTCCGGCGGGAGTGCGGCGACCGCGTCGGCGAGGGCTGGATGCTGCAGCGGCTGGCCCTGGCCCACGCGGACAAGGGCGCGGCCGCGGCCGCCGACGAGTGTGCGGAGGCAGCGGCGCGCATCGCCGCGGAGACGGGAGAGACGGAGCTCGCCGCGGCGTGTCACGAGCTGGCGCGCGCGTTCGGACGCTGACCCAAACCAGGAGGAGTCGTGCCGCGTTACATCATCGAACGGAACGGGCCGCCGCTCACGCGGGCGGAGCTCGACGCGATCGGCCGGCGCTCGAACGCCGTCCTCGCCGAGATGCCCGGCGTGGTGTGGATCCGGAGCTACGTCTCCGATATCGAGGGCAAGATCTACTGCGAGTACGACGCGCCCGATCCGGAGTCGATCCGGGAGCACGCACGACGGGCCGGCATCCCGGTGGACTTCATCTCGGAAGTGAGCCTGGAGATCAGTCCGCTGATGTTCCGCTGAGCGCTCGGCGCCGGCACGGCTGACCGTTGCCGTGCGGCGCCGCCCTTCCTCCTCACCGCGCCCCGAGTGCTCTCGCGGCCCGCGCGTAGTCCCGCTGCTTCACCCAGAGGATCATGCCGTAGCGCCCCTGCCCTGCCGCCACGGCGTCGGCCGCGGTGACGTTGATCCCGGCGTCCGCGAGCTTCTGCAGGTGCCGATGCACGGCGCCTACCCGGTCGGTCCCCTGAATGAGGAACCCCTTCTTCACTTTGCTCAACCGCCATCCGTTCCGCCGGGCGACCCGGCGCAGCGCGCCCAGGTCCTCGACCACCAGGTCGAGCTGCGACTTCCCGCCGCCGACCGGGAATCCCGAGTAGGCGAGCATGTCGACGCCCGCGCTGGTGAGCTCGGCGAGGACCCGAGCGCCCTGGCCGGCGCGGTTGGGGACGATCGGATAGCAGTAGCTGACCTTTTTCACTCGGTCCGGCATGATGCCTCCTGGTGGTGGTCCGGCTCAAATCTAACGTCGCCAGGCGAACACCACCCGAGCCAACCGCTCGGCATCACCGCTCTCCGACCTCTCACGGCGTCGTAAAGATCTTCCCGAACTCGTACGCCCCCATGTCCGTCACCGCGATGCCGTCGCCGTTGCCATCGAGCGGGCGCTTGAGGCCGCGGATGTCCGTCGTCGGTGCCCCGGTGTTGGTACCCCTGTCGACCGCCGGCGACAGGCCGCGCAGGCGGTAGTCGCGGCTGCCGGGATCGAAGAACCGCGGGTCGGCCGAGATATTGCCGGTACCGGGGAGGAGGACCTCGCCCACGTCACTGTAGGTCGCCCGGATCCGTCCCACACCAAACGTCGCCACCTCAGCCAGGCTGTTCTTCCAGATGATCGAGTTGAGCAGGTCCAGCCTGGCATCGTGCTCGGCGAGGACGCCGCCAATCTGAAAGGCGCCGGAGTTCGCAGTGATCGTGACGTTCTTGAACGTGGCCCTCACGGGGTCGTTCGCTCCCTCCAGGACGACGCCGCCGCAACAATTGGTTGCGACGTTGTTGGCAATGAGGACGTTGACGAGCCGGATGTTCACCCTGCCGTCCACGGCGAGCGCCCCGCCGTTCACGGCCCAGTTGTCCTGCAGGATGACATTGTTGACCGTGAGCGAGACCGAGTCGAGAATGCCGAGCACTTGCAGCCCGCCGCCCTCCGAGTTGGGGAGCTTGCCGCCAGCCTCGATGGTCATCCCCTGAATGAGCCCCGAGGCTCCGTTCTGCACCCGGATGAGGCTGAAGCTGTGGTTGCCGTGGATGATGGTCTTGCCCGGCCCCATGCCGATGAGCTTGAACGTGCGGCGACCCTGGATCACGTAGTTCGGCTTCAGGTCGCCAAACTGCTCGGCGTACACGCCCGGCGCGAGGCCCACGGCGTCGCCGTTCCGCGCGGCCGCCAGACCTTCGCTCAGCGTGTTGAACGGATGGGCCTGGGTGCCGTCCTCGATGCCGGTAGTGTTGTCCACGTCCACGAAGACGGTGGTGCGGCCGGGGAAGGGACCGAACTGTGCGGCGGCGGCTCCAACGGCCGCCGCGCGGGTATCGGCTGGGACTTCGATGGTGGTCGGTTCGGACGAGCAGCCCGACAAGCTCAGCACGGCGACGACGGCGCCGGCGACCAGGGGGGCGAGCGCGCCGACATTCGTCTGGCGACTCGACATGGGACCTCCGGTGGGACTGATGGGTGAAGCTGAATGGAAGGTAGCCTACCGACATCAAGCAGGCTTCAAGCGGGCTAGCTCGCCCGCCGACTCCGGCTCAGAGCCCGAGCCAATAGCTCAGCTTCACCGCGATCAGATTGTCCGCCGGCGCCGTCCGCAGGCTCCGGAAGTCCCGCCCCAGGTCGAAGTCTCCCACCCCGTCCGCCTCGTTGCTCCGGCTATGCTGCCACACCAGAAAGAGCGTCGCGCCGGGCCGGTACTCCCAGCG
>DASSYY010000295.1:0-2237 GCA_035703025.1 Gemmatimonadales bacterium
GATGGCGAGGTCGGTGAGCGCGGGCACCTTCCTGGCTCCCACGCGGACGCGGGCCCACGCGCCAAGCGCGATCGAGATGCCGACCAGCACCAGGAGCACGCCTGCCACGAACCCCCGCTCGGCCGCCACCGCCATCCAGTCGCTGCTCGGCCACGGGTTGGTCGGGATGATGTCGTCGTGGTCGAACGAGGGGTCGGCGGGCGACATGTAGCGGGGATAGAACACCGGCCAGTTGCCGGGACCGACGCCGAGTATCGCATGGTCGGCGGCCATCGAGAGGGTGTTGCCGTACTGGATCAGCCGGCCGCGTCCGCTCCCTTCCTTGTAGTTCGCGACGCTCGTCAGCGACTCGAGATAGGGCGAATCCGATCGCCAGTTGAGCCGGTTGGGCAGCACCAGTGCCAGCGCGAGGCTCGCCAGGACCACCGACGCGAGCTGCAGCACGCGCCGCTGCACCCGCTCCTCCATCCACAGCCGGCCGAGCCAGAGTCCTTCCACGACCAGAAATAGCCCGCTCGCCCCGGCGCCGAGCCAGGCGGCGCGGGAGCGCGAGAGTACCAGCGCCGCGGCCGCGAGCGACACGCCGATCGCCGCGAGCAGGAAGCGCGGCCGGGAGCGGGCCTCGAGAGCCACGTAGAGCAGCACCGGCAGCCCGATCGCGACCAGGTGCGCCATGAAGTTGCGGTTGCCGAAGGTGCCCCCCGGCGCGCGGCTCAGGCTCGCCAGGTTGGTCTCGACGAGTCCGTACGCCTGGGCCAGACCCGTGAGCGCGCCCAGTACGACTGCTGCGGCGAGCCCCTTGAGCAGCGCATCGCCCCGGCCCGCGCGCGCCACGGTGCGGGCGCACCAGAACAGCGCGGCGCCCGCCAGGCTCACGCCGAGGGCGCGGAACGCGAGCCAGCCGTTGGTCGCGAGCAGCGCCGACACGGCGGACACGCCCAGATAGGCCACCAGGAGGGCGTCCACCACGAACACGGTCAGGCGCCGCGCCGACGCCAGGCAGAGCAGGGTGGCCGCCAGCGCGGCGACCGACAGCACCAGCTCCTTGGGGAAGGTGTAGCGGTCCAGCTCGAAGACGGGATAGGGGAGCGCCGCCAGCACGATCACGAACGCCGCCGCCTGAATGACCACCGCCGCCAGCCGGGTGGTCGCCGAAGCGTCCGCGGCCAGACCGGACGCGAAACGAGGCGGAGGCGCGGTGGCGCGCCGTGAGTGGGGCTCGAGCGGCAAAGGTCCTCTCCCGGGGGACGAACGGGTTGGCGGCACAAGTATAACACCGGCGGTCGGGCGGTCGCGGGCTTGCGCGCGGCCGGGCCGGAGGCAGGATTCAGGCATGTACGCCGAGACCGTAGGCGCGGTCCGCTACACCTTCCCCGACCTGCGCACCTTGCTGGCCCGGGCGTCACCCGCGCGCTCGGGCGACGCGTTGGCCGGAGTCGCCGCTGCCAGCTCCGAGGAGCGGGTGGCCGCGCAGATGGCGCTGGCCGACCTCCCGCTGCGCGCACTGCTCGACGAGCCGGTCATCCCGTACGAGGCGGACGAGGTCACCCGCCTCATCGTCGATACCCACGACGCCGAGGCGTTCCGTCCGGTGGCGCACCTGACGGTGGGCGGGTTCCGCGAGTGGCTGCTCTCCCACGAGACTACCTCCGCCGCGCTGGCCGCGCTCGCACCCGGCATCACCCCGGAGATGGCGGCGGCGGTCTCCAAGATCATGCGCCTCCAGGATCTCGTGCTGGTGGGCCGGAAGTGCCGGGTGATCACCCGGTTCCGCAACACGATCGGCCTCCCCGGCCGGCTCTCGGTCCGGCTCCAGCCCAACCATCCGACCGACGACCCGCGCGGGATCGGCGCCGCCATCATCGACGGCCTCCTCTATGGCAGCGGTGACGCGGTCATCGGCATCAATCCGGCCACCGACAGCCCGCAGACGGTCATCATGCTGCTCGAGATGGTCGACGCGCTCCGCGAGCGCTACGCCATCCCGACGCAGAGTTGCGTGCTGGCCCACGTGACCACCACCCTCGAGGCCATGCGCCGCGGCGCCCCGGTGGATCTGGTGTTCCAATCGGTGGCCGGGACCGAGGCCGCCAACGCCGCCTTCGGCATCAGCCTCGCGCTCCTCGGCGAGGCCCGCGACGCGGCGCTCGCGCTCGGGCGCGGAACCTTGGGCGACAACGTGATGTACTTCGAGACGGGGCAGGGGAGCGCTCTCTCGGCCGAGGCGCACCACGGCG
>DASSYY010000321.1:0-3044 GCA_035703025.1 Gemmatimonadales bacterium
GCTCTGTACGGTGGGGCCTTCCTGGACGGATTCCTGGTGGCCGGCCTCGGTGAGTTCGTGGAGTGGGCCGAGGGCGAGCGGCGGCGGCTCGCACGCCGGCGGAGCGAGGCCCTGGAGGAGCTGGCGGAGCGCGCCGCCCGACACGGCGCATACGCAGCCGCAGTGCGCTGGCACCGACTGCTGGCCGAGGCCGACCCGCTCAGCGCGGCGGCGGCCCTAGGCCTGATGCGCGCGCTGGAGCGCGCCGGAGACCGTGCTGCGGCGCTCGAGCACGCCCGGCAGTACGCGGCCGAGCTCGATGCGGAGCTGGGTGTTGGAGTGGACCCCGAGGTGGAAGAGTTCGTGGAGCGGCTGCGGCGCCCGGCGGCGTCCGGCTCGCCCGCGCCGCGCCCTCGCGAGAGCGCCGGTCGCCTGTCGCCACGGCCGGCGGGTGCGGTCGCTACCATGGTGGCCACCGCGCCCGCCCCGACCCTGCGCCGGCCGAGAAGCGTCGCCAGCGTGGTGCTGCCGTTGGCGATCGCCGTGGTTCTCGCCACGCTGGCCACCGCCGTGCGGAGCGATCACCGCTCGCCGCCGCTGCCTGATGGCCCCGCCCGGATGACGGTGCTCCCATTCGAGACGCTGGGGGATGGCCAGGACAGCGAGGTGGGACGGGGCTTCGACGCCCTGCTCGGCTCCGCGATGGGTGGGCTGGACGGGTATCGCCTGGTGCCCGCTCCTGCCCTGACCAGGGGCGCGTCCATGCCGTCGGCCGCCGCCAAGCGCGTGGGCGCGCGGTACTATGTCACGGGCCGGCTGATCGTCTCCTCGGCGGGGCTCCGCGCCGTCGCCACGGTTCACGACCGCGCCAATGGCGACCAGGAGGTGGGCCACAGCGAGGGCGAGGTCGGACGCGGGGAGCTGGTCGCGCTCGCCGACCAGATCGCCCGGGGGTTGATCACCGACCTCTATCGCGAACCCGGGCAGGAGATGGCCCGCGCCGGCGTCACCGCCACCCGCTCGCTGCCCGCGCTCAAGGCGTACCTCGAAGGCGAGCGCGCCCTCCGGGAGGAGGACTACAGTGCGGCGCGTGACGCGTTCCGCCGCGCCACCCGGGCCGATACGGCCTTCGCGCTCGCCTACTACCGCTGCAGCTTCGCCGCCGACCGCGCCGGGGAGGATGAGACGGCCGGCTGGGCCGCGACCATGGCGACGCAGTTCAGCGAGCGCCTGTCGGAGCACGACCGCCGTCTCGTCACGGCGTACCTGGTGGGACGCCGGGGGATGCTCGATGAGGCCGAGCGGCTGTACCACGGCGTCCTGGCGGACTACCCGCACGACACCGAGGCCTGGCTCGAGCTCGGCGAGCTGCTGGTGCGCGGGAACCCGCTCCGCGGGCGCTCGATCCGGGAGGCACGGCCGGCCTTCGAACAGGTGCTCGCCGCCAACCCCGACCAGGGCGATGCGCTGGCGCATCTGGCCGGCATCGCGGCGCTGGAGGGACGCCCGGCGGAGGCAGACTCGTTGCTGCGCCGTGCCGAGACCACGGCCCCACGTCCACATGCCCTCGAGCTCCGGCTGGTGCGCGCCTTCGCGCTGAATGACCGTCCGGGCGCCGCAAGGGCCAGCCGGGACCTGCTGGCGCAGCCGTGGCTGGTACCGAGTCGGCTTGCGCTGAGCATGGCCGGGCGACTCGACGACCTGAACAGCGCCGAGCGGTTCGCGCAGACGCTCACTCATGCGCCGGGGACGTGCGACGTCAGGGCCCTGGGGCATCGGATGCTGGCACTGGTCGCCATGGCGCAGGGCCGGGCTCGGCTGTTCCACCGGGAGTTGGGCCAGGCGGCCCCGTGTGACCCCGGCGCGACGCTCGAGCTGCGGGCGCTGATGGCCGCGCAACCCTTCACGGCCCCGAGCGCGGCCGAGCTGACCGAGCTGGCGGAGGACCTGCGCTCGGCGGCGGACAGCGTACTCGGGTGGCCCGCCCGCTCGTACTACGCCGGGCTTGTGGCGCTGCGCCAGGGCGACACGCTCGCGGCCGCCAGAGGTGCGCGCATCCTGCTCCGCTCCTCCGATACCACCGCCCAGGGCAATGTCGCCCGGACCCTCGGCCGGAGCCTGCGGGCGCGGCTCCGCCTCGCGGCCCACCGGCCCGCCGACGCGCTCGCCCAGATCCAGGCGGCCGGCTGGGAGCGGTCGGCGAAGCTCACGATAGCCGAGGCGTCGGACCGGTTCTTCCGTGCCGAGCTGCTGCACCTGCTGGGGCGGGACGAGGAGGCGATCGGGTGGTATCAGTCGATCGCCGAGCGGGCGTCGTACGAGCTGGTCTACCTGGCGCCGGCGCAGTCGCGACTGGCGGGCATCTACGAGGCCCGCGGGGATACGGCGTCGGCCGCGGCGCGCTACCGGCGGGTGGTCGAGCTGTGGCGGGAGGCGGACCCGGAGCTGCGCGGGCCGGTCGAGGAGGCGGAGCGTCGGCTCGCGATCAGGTAGCTGCATGCTGCCCAGATTGCGGGCCTGCCATTCCACCGCTGCATGGAGCCTCGCGCTCAGCATCTCCGCGCTGGGGCTTGGCGCCTGCAACCAGACGACGGGTGCCCTCACGGCCGTGCTGGAGCAGCGGTTGAGCCGCGAAGGTCTCGTCCGCCGGGCCGACGACCTGATCTTTCGCTATACGCACGACACTGGTCGGCGCGACGCCGGCTGGGAAGACCGCAAGGCGTCGATCTTGGTGACCCGCCAGAGCGTGATCATCCACAAGAACGAGAAGCTCGGCCTCGAGATCAACCCGCGGACCAAGCGCTTCGTGCAGGTCCGACGGGATGGGGAGCGGGTGCGGATCAGTGCGGGGAGCGGGCACTCGGCAGAGAGCTGGTCCTTCGTGCCACCCGATGATCCTGCCGGCTGGGGCACTGACATCCGTGCGGTGATCAAGCAGTCCAGGGCTGGCGGCCAGCAGCCATAGGTGTCGCTGAAGAGCAGAAGGGCCGCTCAAGACGAGCGGCCCTTCCGCTTTCCAGCGACTAGTAGCGTCCGGTTACGGTTTCACGTTGATCTTGGCCGAC
>DASSYY010000023.1:0-15795 GCA_035703025.1 Gemmatimonadales bacterium
AGGCGAGGTCCGTCGCCTGGGCGCTGGCCTGTCCCTTCACCTGGTCGGCCACGGCCAGCAGGCGGTCGGTGGCGTCGGGGCGCCGGTTGAGCACGACGTCCTCGACCCGCTCGAGCAGGTCGGCGGGGATGTCCGCGTAGATCGGGAGCTGGCCGGCGTTCACGATCCCCATGTCCATGCCAGCCTCGATGGCATGGTAGAGGAACGCGGCGTGAATCGCCTCGCGCAATTCCGGCTCGATGTCGTCATAGACGATCATCTGCCCGGCGTTGACGATGCCCATGTCCATCCCGGCCTTGATCGCGTGGTACAGGAACACGGTGTGGATGGCTTCGCGCACCGGGTCGTTGCCCCGGAAGGAGAACGAGACGTTACTGACCCCGCCGCTCACCAGCACGTGCGGCAGCGTCGCCTTGATCCGCCGGGTCGCCTCGATGTAGTCCACCGCGTAGTTGTTGTGCTCCTCGATCCCGGTGCCGATGGCGAAGATGTTCGGGTCGAAGATGATGTCCTCGGGCGGAAAGCCGACCCGCTCGGTGAGGATCCGGTAGCAGCGGGTGCAGATCTCGACCTTGCGGTCGGCGCTGTCCGCCTGGCCCCGCTCGTCGAACGCCATCACGATGACGGCGGCGCCGTAGCGCCGCACCAGCGTCGCCTGGCGGACGAACTCCTCCTCGCCCTCCTTAAGGCTGATGGAGTTCACCACGCCCTTTCCCTGGACGCACTTGAGCCCCGCCTCGATGACCGACCACTTGGACGAATCGAGCACCACCGGCACCCGGCTGATCCCCGGCTCCGAGGCGATCAGCTGGAGGAACTTCACCATGGCCGCCTGGGAGTCGAGCATCCCCTCGTCCATGTTGATGTCGATCATCTGCGCGCCGCTCTCGACCTGCTGGCGCGCGATCTCGAGGCCGGCCTCGTAGTCCCCGGCAAGGATGAGTCGCGCGAACTTCCGCGACCCGGTCACGTTGGTCCGCTCGCCCACGTTGACGAAGATGCTGTCCGGCCCGATGGCGAGCGGCTCGAGCCCGCTCAGCCGGCACATCGGCTCCGGCCGGGGCCGCTCCCGCGGCGCCAGCCCGCGGACCGCGTCGGCGATCGCCCGGATGTGCGCCGGCGTGGTGCCGCAGCAGCCACCCACGAAGTTCACCAGGCCGTGCTCCGCGAACTCGCGGAGCACCCGGGCCATGAACTCGGGGGTCTCGTCATACTGTCCGAACTCGTTCGGCAACCCCGCGTTCGGATGCGCGCTCACGAACACCGGCGCCACCCGCGAGAGCTCCTGGACATACTGCCGGAGCGCCTGGGCTCCCAGCGCGCAGTTGAGCCCCACGCTGAGCGGCCGGCCGTGCGCCACCGAGTTCCAGAACGCCTCGGTGGTCTGCCCCGAGAGCGTCCGGCCGCTCGCGTCCACGATCGTGCCGGAGATCATCACCGGCAGGCGCAGCCCGATGCGCTCGAACAGGGTCTCGACCGCGAACAGGGCCGCCTTGGCGTTGAGCGTGTCGAAGATGGTCTCGATCAGGAGCAGGTCGGCGCCGCCGTCGATCAGCCCGCGGGCCCCGTCGGTGTACGTGGCGACCAGCTCGTCGAAGCTCACGTTGCGGAAGCCGGGGTCGTTGACGTCGGGCGACAGCGAGGCGCTCCGGTTGGTGGGCCCCAGCACCCCGGCCACGAACCGCGGCGCGTCGGGGGTCCGGCGCTCCCACTCGTCCGCCGCGCTGCGGGCCAGCCGGGCTGCGGCATGGTTGAGCTCGTAGACCAGCTCCTCCATCCCGTAGTCCGCGAGGGACATCGCGTTCGACGTGAACGAGTTGGTCTCGATGATGTCGGCGCCGGCCTCGAGGTAGGCCGAGTGGATGGCCCGGATGATGTCGGGCTGCGTGAGCGTGAGGAGATCGCTGTGACCGCGCAGCTCTCGCGGCCAGTCGGCGAAGCGCTCGCCCCGGTAGTCCCGCTCGGCGAGGCCGTAGGTCTGGATCATCGTTCCCATGGCGCCGTCGAGCACGAGAATGCGCCGCGCGAGCAACGGCTCGAGCAGGGCGAGGCGCGCCTCCCGGCTGAGGCCGGCGGCGGCAGGCGCGGTGGCAAGCGGGTGATCGACCAGCACGGGGCGCTCCCGGGGATGAAAAAACCCCTGAGGGCCAAAACGCCTCAGAGGACGCGTTTTAGCGATTGTTTAACGTGGCCGCAAGCAGCGCAAATCGCCACGAACTCGATTGTCCGACCCTCCAAACCTACACCGGCGCCCCCGGCCTGGCCAATGGCCTTCACCCCACCAGCCGGCGGGCGGCGGTCTCGGGGTCGATGCCCTCGACCGCCACGACCTTGGACCGGCCGGACGCGCCTGCCTCGATCCGCACCGCCGAGCGCGCGACCCCGAGGCGCTCGGCCAGGAACCGGACCAGGGCTTCGTTGGCGGCGCCGTCGACCGGCGGGGCCGCGAGGCGGATGCGGAGCGCGTCGCCGTACGGCCCGGCCACCTCGGTCCGCGAGGCCCGCGGCTGCACCCGAACGCGCAGGCGGATGCCGGTCGGCGTCGCGTCGATCAGATGGACGAGAGCACGAAGCCGCGAAGGAGGCTCAGCAGCAGCCACGCCACCAGCGGGCTGAAGTCGATCATGCCCATCGGCGGCAGGATGCGCTGGATCGGCACGATGAGCCAATCGGTGAGCCCGGTGGCGAGACGCATCCACGGCCGGTAGGGCGAGATCCCGAACCAGGAGGCGACCACCCGCACGAACAGCGCGATCATCAGCACGGTGAACAGGGTGCTCACGGCGAAGCGAACCCAGGCGCGCGGCCCGGAAGCCGAGAGATAGCTCAGCGTGACCGTGAATCCGGCCAGCCAGTGTACCAGGGTCAGCAGGAGCAGGCCGCCCGCGATGACGAGCCCGACCAGCCAGAGCGGCGCGTCCTGCGGGCTGCCGCCGGCCCGGACGATTCGGCGCTCGAGCGGTAGCAGTACCGGGTCGCTGGCGCGCCGCATGAGGCGAGGCCAGGCCCCGAACGGGGTGATCCGCCGGCTCCGGACCGCCCAGTGCGTGAGGGCGACGGCGGAGGCATAGACCAGCGCCACGACGACGAGCGTGCGGGCGGCCAGATCGAGCGTGGTGAAGAACATGAGGTGCCGGGTTCAGCGGGCGGGCGAATCGCCGATGCGCATGGGGCGCTGCGCGCCCGAGCTGGTGGTGCACATGAGCGTGAAGCTGCCGGCGTTGAGGGTCGCCTCCTCGAGGATCTGGCTGTCGCCGCGGCAGGAGATGATCTCGCGGGACTCGGTGCGGCGGAACGCCACCGTCACCACCGGCTCGCGCTCGAGGTTGACCAGCCGCCGCACGGTCGAGGCGGTCAGCGTGTCGATGCCCATTTGGCGGAAGGTGGAAGCGGGGCGTCCGCGATGCGAGCCGCGATAGTCGATGGCGCGATCCACCAGGTCGAAGACCTCGCGGCCCAGGGTCTCGGCGTCCTGCCGGTCGCGGGGCAGCGCGGGGCGGGACTCACCCGCGTCCGGCGGAGCCGCGTCCTTGGCGCCGCACGCCGACAGCAGCACCAGCGCGAGCACGGCTCCGGCGGCCCGTGCCATCAGTCCATCGCGAATTCGCGGTTGAACACGACTTCGAAGCTGAACGTCTTGGCCCGGCTCCGGGTCTCCATGATCTCGGCGATGCGCTTCAGGCGGGCCGGGATGCCCATGATCTTCTCCTGGGCGCGGCGGCCGATCTCGTTCAGGCCCTGCAGGCTCTCGATCTTCCAGTAGCGGATCTGCTCCTGGACGATGCGCAGATAGTCCCGCGGCCCGTAGATGCCCGCCCGCCGGATGACCTCGGCCAGCTCCTTGAAGCCGGGCATCGTGACCCCCGGCATGTCGATCGCGGGCAGGATGAACGACGCCGAGTGGAGCGCCGCGTTGGGGTCGCGCTCGAGGATGAGCTCGAAGACACTCCGGTAGAAGGCGTAGTGGCGCGCCTCGTCCTTGGCGACGTGGCTCAGCACCTCGGCCAGGCGCGGCTCGTACTCGCCCACGATCCGGCCGGTCTCGGCGTGGGAGAACTGGGTGGCGCGCTCCTGCACCGTGGTGTACGCGAACACGCGGTACGGGTCCCGGTCCCACTCCGGATGGAAGCCGGCGCGGAGATACTCGAACTGCATCTCCTCGATCTTCCGCTGGTCGAACAGGCGAGTGTCGCGGGCGTAGTCGTGGAGCACCTGGCCGTGCCGGTCCTCTTCCGCCGTCCAGAGGTTGTTCCAGGCCCGCCAATGGCTCTCGTCACCGAGATAGACGGCGAGCAGCCGGTGGAAGTGGGGCAACCCCTCTTCGGTCAGCATGTTGAGTGCGAGCGCCGCCCGGATGGGGTCCGGGATGGCGCTGGCCTGATCACGCAGATGCCGGTTGAAGTCGTCGGCACAGCTCTCGGGCTGGGGCCCCAGGATATCCGACGGCAACCAGAGGTCCCGCTTCCGCTCATGCGCTTCCATGAGCTCACGGACCGGCTCTTCGAGATCCTTGAGGACTTCGATTTTCAACGCGAGTTCGCGCGCCGGGTCGGTGCCGAGGCCCATGTGTTCCCTTTTACGACGGTGAGACAGTCAAGTCAAAGAAAAGACCAGCCACGAAAGATACAGTGGCTGGTCCTACCTACGCCAACGAGCCTACGCGGAAGCCGGGGGTCTAGCGCGGATCGGCGCCCAGCCGCTTCTCCATCAGGGCCCACGCCCGATGGCCGATGTAGTCCTCGCGCTGGAAGATACGCCGCCAGCCGAGGGCGGCCAGAAGCCCCTCCGACCGCTGGTCGTCGGTCCAGAACTCGGCCAGGTGCCCCCCGGCCTCCGCCGCCCGCTCCTCGAACGCAGCCAGCAGCCGGTGGGCGTGGCCCCGGTGCCGCTCCTGCGGCAGCACCACCACGTCCACCAGGTGGGCCACCCCGCCCCGGAGCCAGTAGCGAAGGCCCCCGATCCAATCCCCGATCTCGTTGCTGAGAATGAGGTAATGCTCGTCGATGGCGCCGACCGAGCCGGTGGTCTCGTCCTCCTGCTCGAGGAGCTCGGAGAACCAGGCCGAGAAATCCTCGTCCTGTCCCATCTCTCGGATTGTGAGCTCGCTCATGGGGCCACCTGCCTTCCGGGGGTGATGCTCGTTCAACTATTGCAACAGTAATGCCAATCCGTGGGTTCCTCTGTGAAGACTGTCACTTGTACCTTGCAGGGAAAGGAGGGAACCATGGACCGGCCAGCCTCATCCGACCCCGCCGCCGACCGCCGAGCGGCCACCGACCCGACGGGTCAGGTGCCGCGTGGCGTGGTCGCGTGCGCCTTCTGCTCGACGCTCAACCGCATCGACCTGACCCGATTGTCGCAGCGGCCCAAGTGCGCGAGCTGCCAGCGTCCCATCCTGCTCGACCGGCCGGTCAAGGCCACTGCGGCCACCTTCGACAAGATGCTGGAGGGGACCACCGTCCCGGTCCTGGTGGATTTCTACGCCGACTGGTGCGGCCCGTGCCACATGATGGCGCCCACCCTCGACGATTTCGCCAGCCGTCACTCGGGCCGGGCGCTGGTGCTCAAGCTCGACACCGACGCCCATCCCACGATCGCCGGCCGCTACGGCATTCGGGGGATCCCGACGCTCATCGCCTTCGACCGGGGCAAGGAGCGCGACCGCCACGTCGGCGTGGCCGATCTCAAGGTGCTCGAGCGGCTCACGGGCACGGCCTGACCGCTCAGCGCCAGCCGGTGGCCACGGCCACGCCGATCGCGACGGCCGCGAGCGCCACGAGGGCGCCGACCACCGGCACGACGAATCGGAGCCACTCCTCGTAGCGCACCCCGCTCGCGGCCAGCATCGCCATCAGCGCGCCGTTGGTCGGCGTCAGCAGCTCGCACAGCCCCGCGCCGTACTGGTAGGCCAGTACCGTCACCTGGCGGGACAGCCCGATCAGGTCGGAGAGCGGCACGAGCAGCGGCATCGTGAGGACCGCCTGGCCGCTGGTGCTGGGCACGGGAAGGTGCACCAGGGCCTGGACCCCCATCATGCCGAGCGCGGCGAGCGTCGTGGGCAACGCCGCCACCGGCGCGAACAGTCCGTGGACGATCGTGTCCACCACATGCCCTTCGTCGAGGACGACGTAGATGCCGCGCGCGAAGCCGATGAGAAGGGCCGCGTAGGCCATCGACCGGAACCCCTCGACGTAGCCGTCCGCCGTCCCACCGAGGCCCAGCCGGCCGATCAGTCCGGCCGCCACCCCCATCAGGAAGAACAGCGCCGACAGCTGCTCGAAATCCCAGCCGTACTTGGTCACGCCGACGACGAAGATCACGAAGGTCAGCAGCACGATCCCGAGGATCGCCGCCTGGCGGCCGCCGGCCGCCGGAGCCCGGCCGGCCTGGGCCGCCTCCGGCGGGACGCGAGACCTTTGCGCGAACCGCATCGTGCCGGCGATCCAGATCAGCCAGGCCGCCGCCAGCGCCACCGAACGCAGCTCCCAGCCCGAGAGCAGTTCGAGGCCGGCCACCTTCTGGGCGATGCCGACCTGGAACGGGTTGATCCAGCTGAAGGAGGCACCCACGGCTGCCGCACCGAGACTGACCGCCACCGCGACCAGAGCGTTGAAGCCGAGCCGGCGCATCAACAGGAGCAGCACCGGCACGAACGCGATGAGCTCCTCCTGCATCTGGATCAGGATGCCGCCCCACGCGAACGCGAACCCCACGATCGGGATGACCCAGAGCCCCTTGTCGGCCAGGCGCTGCGCCAGCCAGTTGACCAGCTGGGCCAGGGCGCCGGTCCGTTCGACGACCGCGAACGCTCCCCCGACGAGGAAGACGTAGAAGATGATCGATGAGGCATCGGCCATGCCCTTGGGGATCGCCACCAGCGCCTCGAACGGACCGACCGGGCTCGGGGAGACGGCGTGATATGTCCCCGCCACCACCACCTCGCGCTTCGCGACCTTGTCCTCGCGCCGGTCGTACTCGCCGGCCGGCAGCACCCACGTAAGAACGGCCGCCACCAGGACGCACAGGACGAGCAGGATGAGCGGGTGGGGAAACCTCAGCCGGGGGGCGCTCACAGCGTACGACAGGCCCGGCGCAGCGGCTGCACCCTCGAACAGGCGATCCGGTCGTTCATCGATCCGGTGATCGGGCCGCAGGCCGCGGTCTGAGCCTCCCGCGCAGCATCCCCCTCCGAGGCGCCCGAGGCGGTGGCTGAGCCGGACATGCCCTGGTACTCGATCGCGATGGTGCACTCGACCCGCTGGCTCGAGAGCGTGGACCAGAGCAGGAAGGCGACGAACCCCAGGACGACCAGCAGGGTGATGTTGCGGGCACGCGGCTTCATAGCAGGAGGAACCTCCAGCGGAGGTGCGCTGTTCAACAGGGCATACTCCCGGCCGGCCGGCCGATGCCCTGGGGAGGGACGACGCGAATGGAATGTCGAGAGGTCATCGAACGACTGTGGGAATATCTGGATGGCGAGCTTGCGGCGAAAGAGGCCGCCGCCATCGGCCGCCACCTGGACGAGTGCCCCACCTGTCATCCGCACTGCTCCTGCGACCGCACCTTCCTGCTGGTCATCCGCCGAAGCCTGGCGGCCCCCTACCCGGCGCCCGCCGCTCTTGCCAAGGCATTGCGCCTCCGCCTCGCCAGCCACCAGGGGACCCGCTAGAATCCCGCATCCGTCACGCAGGAGTCGCCCGGATGGGTAAATCGGTCTGCACGCCGAGGCGGGTCGCGCTGGCCGTCGCCCTCGTCTGGGGTACGGCCTGCTCGAACCCTCCGGGGGGCCCCGTCGTGGTCCTGGCCAGCGCGGCGCGCGACTCGATGAACGCCGCATTCGAACGCAGCAACGAGCACTGGAACGAGCTGGGCGATCTCAACACCATGGAACGGATGCTCGGGACCATCCGGCCCACGCAGCGCGAATTCCTGGGCTGCCTCCAGGGCGAAGTCAGCGGGCGGTCCATCCGGGTCGACGGCTGGGTCCCCGCCCGCGACATGAAGCAGCTGCAGATGGCCGTGGCCGGGCGCTGCGATTCGGTTCCCCGGCTGGTCGGCACCTGGCACACGCATCCCTACCGGGCCGACCTCCAGAACCTGCCGGTGAAGGAGCGCCGGCTGTCGGCACAGGATCTCGAGACCTTCAGGGGCTCGCGCCTCAGGGTCACGCTGGTGATGTGGGACCGTGATTCGATGGATGCGGCCCTGCGCTCGGTGGCCGGAATGGTGATCCATCCGGCGCGGGTCGTAGTGCGCTAGGGCTCGCCGACCGACTCCGCGATCCACCGCAGGTAGTGGGGATCACCGCCGACGATCGGGACGGCGATGATCTCCGGCGTCTCGTAGGGGTGTAGCTCACGGATGCGGGCGCCGAGGCCGGGGACGCGGGCGAGCGTCGTCTTGAGGTGACAATACCACTCGGTGGCCCCGTCGACTTTCCCCTTCCACCAATACGTGCTTTCGACGGGACCGACTACCTGCGCGCAGGCTGCCCACCGCTCCCCGACCAGCGCGGCTGCGACGCGGCGGGCAACCTGGGCATCTGGCAGGGTCGTGGTCACCTGGCAGCATCCCGGCGGAGTCGTCACGGCGGCCGCTCCGGTATATTGAGGGGCGATCGTCCCCGGTTCGGCCGCTACTTGGCGGGGGTGGCTGCCGGGGTTCCGAGGCCGGCCGTCTCCGAGCCGCTCTTGCCGTCGTCGATCGGCGGGACGCCGACGCGCCAGCCGCTCTTGAAGCTGATCGTGAGCCGGCGACCCTGCGGATCGGCCCCGATGTTCGCGACGTCGGGCAGCGTTCTGGCATAGGCCATGGCGGCGTCGGCCTGCTTGGCCAGCGCCTCGGGACTGTCGCCCTGGGCGGCTTTGCCGTACTCGCGGGCGATCGCCACCGCCTCCGCCTGCTCCTTGCCATAGCGGGCGAACTGATCGGCCGGCACGAGGCCGTGCTGGTCGGTCATTTTGGGCTCGTACTGGTAGCTGCGGCAGGAGACGAGCGCCAGCAGCGCCAGGCAGGTCCCGAAGCGTCGATTCATCTGCTCCCCTGAGCTGAGATCAGGAACGAAGTACGACCGAAGGTAACTACTCCCCTGGGCGGCGTGCCACGTCCGGGGGGCCACGCGGAGGGCCGGCATGATGCGTACGTCGATACTGGGACTGGGGGCGCTGCTCGCGCTCGGGACGCCCGCCGTCCTGCCGGCACAGACGCTGGACACACTGCCGGAGGTCCCGGTCCAGGAGTCCCCGGCGAGCCCGCACGCCATCCGCTGGTGGCACGGGGCGGTCGCGCTCGGCGGAATCTCGACGCTGATGCTGCTCGACCGCCCGGTCCAGCGCTACGCCCAGCACAACAGCGGGACCGGTGCCGACAACGTCGCCGGATTCGTCCGCCACTTCGGCCAGCCGGAAGTATACGGCACCGTCACGGTGGGACTGCTGGCCGCCGGGTTGGCCACGGGACGGCCCCGGATCACCCAGGCGGGCGGGCGGCTGGCGGCCTCGCTGGCGCTCGCGGGGCTGACGACGGAAGCCGGGAAAATCGCGTTCGGTCGTCCGCGGCCCGAGCAGAGTCTCGACGCGGACGGCTTCGTGCCGTTCTCCGGGCAGGCGTCGCTGCCTTCGGGACACTCCGCCGTCGCCTTCGCGTTCGCCACCTCGCTCGCCGACGACATCCACCGGCCATGGGCCACCGTGGGGCTCTACGGCATGGCCACCGCGGTGGCCTGGTCCCGGGTCAACGACAACCGCCATTGGTTCAGCGACGTGGCCGCCGGCGCCCTGGTCGGCATCACCTCGGCCAAGCTCGCGTCCGGGCGGTGGCGGATCTTCGGCATCAGGGCGCCCTCGATCATCGCGAGCCCGAGGGGGGCCGGGCTGGGGTGGTCGGGGCATTTCTAGGGTAGGACGCCGGGGGACCCAGCCAGCCGCCGGGGAGCGGCTGGCAAGGTCGCCAGCCCCTTGCCTCCCCTGATCCCCGCCGCAATGCGATTATTTTCCGGCTCCCCCGAGCCTGGACGCCCCGATGAGCGGTCTCCCGAACATTCCCCACCCCCACAACGAACCGGTCCTGGGCTACGCTCCCGGCAGCCCCGAGCGGGCGGCGCTCAAAGGCGCACTGAACGCGGTCGGGAGCGAGCGGCCGGCCATCCCGGTCGTCGTCGGCGGGAAGGAGATCCGGAGCGGGGTCACGCATGACGTCGTGTCGCCGCACTGCCACGCGCGGGTGCTCGCCACCCTGCACGAGGCCGACGGCGCCACCATCGACGCCGCGGTGCGGTCGGCGGTGGAGGCGCAGCGGGACTGGGGGCACTGGCGGTTCGAGGACCGCGCTGCCGTGTTCCTCAAGGCCGCCGACATGCTGGCGACCACCGCCCGCCAGCGGCTCAACGCGGCCACCATGCTGGGCCAGAGCAAGACCGCGTTTCAGGCCGAGATCGACAGCGCCTGCGAGCTGATCGACTTCCTCCGGTTCAACGTCCACTACGCCGAGCGGATCTACCGGGAGCAGCCCGACTCCGCGCCGGGCGCCTGGAACCGGATGGACCACCGGCCGCTCGAGGGCTTCGTCTACGCCATCACGCCGTTCAACTTCACGGCCATCGGCGGGAACCTGCCCACGGCCCCGGCCCTGATGGGCAACACCGTCGTATGGAAGCCGGGGCACACCGCGGCCCTCAGCAACTGGCATTTCTACCGGCTGCTCGTGGACGCCGGCCTGCCGCCGGGCGTGATCAACTTCCTCCCGGGCGATGCGGTCGAGGTGAGCCGTCGGCTCCTGGCCAGCCCGGACTTCGCCGGCATCCACTTCACAGGCTCGACGACGGTCTTCCGGAACCTCTGGCGGACCATCGGCGACAACCTGGACCGCTACCGCACGTACCCCCGAATCGTCGGCGAGACCGGCGGCAAGGATTTCATCGTGGCTCACGCGAGCGCCGACCCGGAGGCACTCGCCGTCGCCATGGTGCGCGGCGCCTACGAGTACCAGGGGCAGAAGTGCAGCGCCGCCTCGCGCGCCTACATCCCCGACACGCTGTGGCCGGAGGTGCGCGACCGGGTGGTGGCGATGATCGGCGACATCCGCATGGGCGACGTGGCCGATTTCCGGAACTTCATGGGCGCGGTGATCGATCGAAAGGCGTTCACCCGGATCCGGGACCACATCGAAGAGGCGCGCACCGCGCCAGGCGTCCGCATCGTGGCTGGCGGCGGAACCGACGACAGCGTCGGCTACTTCGTGCAGCCGACCCTGCTGCAGGCGGATGATCCGGCCTACCGCACGATGTGCGAGGAGATTTTCGGGCCGGTGCTGACGGTGCACGTCTATCCGGCGGCCAAGTGGAGCGAGACGCTCGCGCTGGTGGACCGCACGAGCCCCTACGCGCTCACCGGCGCGGTGTTCTCCCGCGATCGCGCGGCGCTGCTCGAGGCGGACCGGGCGCTGCGGCAGGCCGCGGGCAACTTCTACATCAACGACAAGCCGACCGGGGCTGTGGTCGGTCAGCAGCCGTTCGGCGGCGCGCGCGCCAGCGGGACCAACGACAAGGCCGGCTCGATCCTGAATCTGGTGCGGTGGGTCTCGCCGCGGAGCATCAAGGAGACGCTCGCGCCGCCCAGGGACTACCGGTATCCCTTCATGGCGGAGGCCTAGGCCTGCGGCGGGCGCCCCCTGCGCTGCGGACCGCGCTACGGGGCCTGCTCCTGCTCGCGGCGGGCGCGACCGGCGCGGCGGGGCAAGCGCCCGCCGGAAAGTCCGACGCGCCGGCCTACCGCGCGTCGCAGCTCGAGTGCTCCAGGTGGCGGGAGTCGGTCCGGAGCGCCATCGAGACGGCGACCGGCAGCGTCGTCGACCGGGCCCACTCCACCCGCGACGGGTGGTGGACGCTGCGCGCGCGGGACTCGGCCGGCGGTGTCGCGGTCGAGGCGTGGTATGACTCGCTGGCCGTGACTCGCCGGTCCGCAGCCGGCGAGCTGGTGCCGGACACCGACGGCCTCCTCGGCGGCCGGTATCGCGGCCTCCTGAGTCCCTCCGGCGACTTCACCTCATCCGCCCGGCCGTTCGTGCCCGACGAGGTGGCCGACGTCGCCGACCTCTCGGCCGCGCTCGACGACTTCTTCCAGCCGCTGCCCTCCATGCCCCTTGCGCCAGGTCACGCCTGGCGCGGCGCCGACCTGGTCCTC
Source organism: Gemmatimonadales bacterium (assembly GCA_035703025.1). GTDB lineage: Bacteria > Gemmatimonadota > Gemmatimonadetes > Gemmatimonadales > GWC2-71-9 > CAVVWJ01. The sequence continues at coordinate 12,180 of DASSYY010000023.1, forward strand.
CGCCGGCTGCCCGACAGCGTGGGACGGTCCCGACCCCTCGCGCGGTTCACGGTCGCCTCCCGCCGCCAGGTGCGCCGGGTGGTGCCGCGCGGCGACACGCTGCCGGTGGCGGTGCGGCAGCTCGTCGTCGAGCAGGGTCAGTTCGCGTGGGATCGGGACGACGGTCTGGTCCGCCGGACGCGTGACATCACGGTGGAGACCACGGTGCCGGCAGGCGGGCGGGTCCGGCAGGCGGTGCGCTCCCGGCTGGTGCAGCACGTGGAGCTCGTGCGCCTCCCCGCGAGCACCTGTCCCTGACGCCGCTACGCGGCGATCAGAGCGGCGGCAAACTCCGCCATCGTGGCGAACCGCTCGGCAGGCGACTTGGCGAGGGCGCGACCGATCGCGCGCTCGATGCCCGGCGGGACCGACGGGTTGATCTGCCGAAGCGGCGGCATGGGGGCGCGGAGAATCCGGGTCACGAGCGTGGAGAGCGACCGGTCCACGAACGGCGGACCGCCGGACAGCATCTCGAACAGCGTGCAGCCAAGGCTGTAAATGTCGGACCGCTGGTCGAGGCCCCGCTCCTCGTGCAGCTGTTCGGGGCTCATGTAATAGACCGTGCCCACCATCATGCCGGTCTCCGTGAGGCGGGTATGCTCGGCGGGTCCGGCGGTGAGCGCCAGGCCGAAGTCCATCAGCATGGCGTGCCACTCGGCGTCCTTGTCCGCGTCGCCCCGCGGGTGGCAGGCAAGGAGAATGTTCTCGGGCTTGACGTCCCGATGGATGATCCCGCGGCCGTGCGCGTAGGCGAGGGCGTCGGCGACGTCGAGCGCGATCCGGAGCGCCTGGTGCACCGGCAGCCGGCGCTCGCGCTCGAGCAGGGCGAACAGCGACTCGCCCTCTAGATACGGCATGATGTAGTAGGGCCGGCCGTCGGCGTCGCCCGAGTCGACCAGCGGGACGATGCGCGGGTGCGAAAGCGCGGCGGCGATGCCCATCTCACGGCGGAACCGCTCCTTGCCGAGTGCCGACACCAGATCGTCGTGCATCGACTTGATGGCCACCCAGCGACCCTGCCGGAGATCGCGCGCGAGGTAGACCGTGGCCATTCCGCCTCGCCCGAGCTCACGCTCGAGCGCGTAGCCGCCGTCCAGCGCGGCGGCCAGCGCCCCCCGGCGCGACAGGCCCGGGTCCTGCGCGAGCTCAGCCACCGATCGGGTGCGTCACCGGCAGCTGCTGGGCGATGCCGGTGGACTCGGGCGAGCACTCCGGATGGCCGAATCCGCTCGTGCTGGTGCCGTCCGGCTGAATGTCGTAGATGATGTTGTCGTCGGCGCCGCCGTCGGCCACGCCCGCCGGCACGTGGTCGAGGGCCAGCGCGTCGCGGGTCTTCCAGGCGATGTTGTGGTCGGCGCAGCTGGTATCGCCGCTCACGCCGATGGCCCCGATGATCTCGCCATGGGCGTCGTAGAGCGCCAGGCCGCCGCCGAACACGTTCACCCCGCCGATCCGTTTCCCGATCATGTAGTCCGCCGTGGTGCCGTAGCTCGCGACGTCGCCGCCGTAGGCCGCGTCGGTGTTGACCGGATTGCTCTCCTGCAGGCCGAAGAGGCTCCCGCCGGGCTGCGTGGCGGTGAACAGGTTGGCCGTCGACAGTGCCAGGGTGGCTAGGCTGAAGGCGTTGGCAGTGTTCGCCTTCTGGGCGGAGATCACGCGGCTGCCGGGCCACTGATCGTCCTCGCCCTGGCCGGTGAACGCCACGGCGACGACGATGCCGCTCCGGTCGACCACCGTGGCCCACATGTTCAGGTCGAGTCCGCCGTTCTCGTCGGTCTGCGCGGCCTTGAGGGCCTGCTCGAGCGCATCGTGGGTGGGCAGTCCGGCCGTCGCCGGCGGGTTGACGCCGCCGAGGTTGGTGTCGTCGTCGTCGCTGCAGGCCGCGAGCCCGGCGACCAGCGCGGCGCCCAGGAGCGCACGGGTCAGGGTGCGCCGGCGTCGGTCCTGCCAGGCATGTCCGGTCATGGGATCCTCTCGTGGACGAGGGTAGAAGGGTCTGTCGGGCTGCGGCGGACCCGCGGCCACCCTCTGATGCGCAAAGCTGCCCGGAATCCCGCCAGTGCAGGCAGCCGGCGCCGGTTGCGGGCCCGTTGGGCGCCTCGCATCTTCGGTGGGTGACGCCCGTTTCCGGCGTACCGCGCGCACTGGACCATCGATGCCCGAGCCGTCCGACACAGCCACTCCCGAGACCATCACCGACTGCCTCGTGGATGCCCGAGGCGGCGGACGCGCGCCCATGGACCGGCTGTTTCCGCTGGTCTACGGGGAGCTGCGACGGATCGCGCACGACGCCCTGCGCCGCGATCGCACCGACCACACGCTCGGCACCACCGGGCTGGTGCACGAGGCCTACCTCAAGCTCGTCGACCAGACCCGCGTCGAATACCGCGACCGGTCCCACTTCTATGGCATAGCCGCGCGGGCCATGCGCCAGATCCTGGTCGACTACGCCCGCCGGCGGTGCGCGATCAAGCGCGGCGGCCGGATCCGGCCGCTGGTCCTGGAAGACTCGATGGCGCCGGCGGAGGAGCGGGCCGAGGCGCTGCTCGCGGTCGATGAGGCCCTCACCCGCCTGGCGGCCCATGACCCCGAGCTCGCCCACGTGGTCGAATGCCGGTTCTTCGCCGGCCTGACGGAGGACGAGACGGCCGACGCCGTCGGAGCCAGTACCCGTACGGTCCAGCGGCAGTGGCGACGCGCGAAAGCCTGGCTCTACCAGGAGCTCTCGGCGTGACCTCGCGAGATGGCGCACGCTGGCGGGACGCCGATCGGATGTTCGGGGAGGCGCTCGAGTTGGCGCCGGAGGAGCGGGCGCGCTGGCTGGACCAGGCGTGCGCGAACGACGTCGCGCTCAGGGCTCAGGTCGACGCTCTGCTGCGGGCCGACGAGGAGGCGGGACGCTTCCTCGAGGTCGACGCGGTTCGATACGCGGCGTCGCTGGTCGAGGGACCGGCGATGCATGCCGCGCTGCCCGAGCCCATGGCCGCCGGGCGACTCGTGGGTCCCTACCGGCTGGTGCGCGAGCTGGCGCGAGGCGGGATGGGGGTGGTATACCTCGCGGAACGCGCGGACGGGCAGTTCGACCAGCGCGTGGCGCTCAAGCTGGTCAAGCGCGGAATGGACAGCGATGACATCTATCGGCGCTTCCTCGCCGAGCGGCAGATCCTGGCGCGCCTCGCCCATCCGCACATCGCCCGGCTGCTCTACGGGGGCGTGAGCGCTGAGGGCCAGCCGTACTTCGCGCTGGAATACATCGAAGGCACGACCCTCATCGAGCACTGCGTGTCGCGGGCGCTCTCCCTGGACCAGCGCCTGCGGCTGTTTCTCGACGTCTGCGACGCCGTGCGCTACGCCCACCAGAACCTGGTGGTGCACCGCGACCTCAAGCCCTCGAACATCCTGGTGACGGCGGACGGGCAGGTGAAGCTGCTCGACTTCGGTATCGCCAAGCTGCTGAGCCAGGAGCCCGGCGAGCCCACCGACCTCACCGACACGGGTCTCCGCGCGATGACGCCGGAGTACGCCGCGCCGGAGCAGGTGGAAGGCGCGCCGGTCACGACGGCAACCGATGTCTACG
>DASSYY010000084.1:0-2835 GCA_035703025.1 Gemmatimonadales bacterium
CGGGGGACCAGGCCGGCCATTCCTCGACGCCTTCTCCGGTCGTGATCTGCGCCATCTTGCGGGCGAAGCCCGACGCCAGGGTCCTTCCCCCTCCGGCCCCGCGCGAAGCGCCCTCGCCGCGCCGGAGCAGGAGCGCACCCACCGCGAGGGCGCCGAGCGCGAGCAGCACGATGAGCAGTACGACCCAGAGAGTCCGCGGCGGTCGAGGCACGGCTGCCTCGGCTTCATCCAGCGCCGTCGCGAAGGCGGCCGCGGAGCTGAACCGGTCGTCCGGCGACTTCGCCATGGCGGTGAGGATGACGCGCTCGAGCGCCGGCGGCACCCGGCGGCCGAGGGTGCGAAGCGGCGGCGGCGGCTCGGTGAGATGCCGGGCGACGACGGCGTGCGGGGTGGCGCCCGTGAACGGGGGGCGGCCGGCCACCATCTCGTAGAGCACGCAGCCCAGCGAGTAGATGTCGGTCCGGCCGTCCAGCTCGACCTCCGCGCTCGCCTGCTCGGGGCTCATGTAGCTGGGTGTGCCCACCACCATCCCCGCGCTCGTGATCCGATCGCTGCCCGTGCCGGTCGACCGGGCGATGCCGAAGTCCGCGACGAGGGTGCTGCCGTCCAGCGTCAGGAGGATGTTCTCGGGCTTGACGTCCCGATGGATGACGCCGTGCTGATGGGCGTACTCGAGCGCCTGCGCGGCTTCGCGCGCGATCCGGAACACCGCCGGCAGCGGCAGCGGCGGCTTCCGGCTCAGGCGCTCGCGCAGGCTCTGGCCGTCGACGTACGGCATGGTGAACCAGAGACGGCCGTCGGCCTCACCGGAGTCGAAGACGGGCAGGATGTGCGGGTGGTGGAGCCGGGCGGCGACTTCGATCTCGTGGAGGAACCGCTCCGGGGCCAGTTCAGCCCCGACCTCGCTCCGGAGGACCTTCAGCGCGACGGGCCGGTGGAGACGCGCTTCGTGGGCCAGGTAGACCGTGGCCATGCCGCCGCGCCCGAGCTCGCGCTCGACGACGTAGCGACCGCTGAGCGCCTCGAACAGAGGTCGATCGGGTGACGTCACGGGCGGCGGGAGGCCATGATGTACGAATGTACGTCCCGTCCGGCCGTGCGGAAAAGGTCGTCACCTCCCAGGTGTGCCGGGCGTACCGAGGCCGGCGATCAGCGGCCCTGCGCCAGCACCCCGCTCACGACCCGCTCGAGCTCGTCGGCGTTGGCCATCCCCTGACCCTGCGCGACCACCTTCCCGGCTCGGTCCCAGACCACGACGACGGGGAGAGTGTAGGCGCTGTCGCCCTGGATGACTTCGCTTCCGGCCGAGGCGAGAGCGGGTCCCAGGCTGCCGGCGCGGGCGTCGGCGAGCCGGAGCGCCGGGAAGGAGGTGGAGGTGCTCCGGAGGAACCTGGGGATATCGTAGGCTGCCGAATCGGGGTCGGTGTTGACCGCATGGACCAGAAGCCCATCGGCCTGGTGGCGGGTGGCGATCTGCTCCAGACCGGGCATTAGCTGGCGGGAGAGGAGCGAGTTGGTGCCGTAGAGGACCAGCACGGTAGGCGACGGGTATCGCCGCACCAGCGCCGCGAGCTGATTCCCGGTCAGCAGCTCGACGGCCGGCGCCTCGGGCGCGGCCCCGGGAGCCGCTTCGGGAGCGGAGGCCGTTGGGGCAGAGGAAGTTGGAGCCGGGAGCCCGGGCTCCGACGCCGCCACATGGCGCCGGAGACGCTGGGCCCCGACCAGGACCGCGAGGGCGACGATGACGACCAGGAGCACGCGCTGCATGCCTCGACCCCGGTGGTGGAGACCGGTGTCCGGGGCAAACTCCGCACCATGGTCATCCCTGGGGCTCGGCGGGCCGCAGGCCGATCCGGGCGGCATCCTCGGGCCGGTCGATATCGGCGAGCGCCGCCTCGGGCCAGCGCAGCTCCGCCGCCTCGCCCCGGTGCGCGAGAACGATCCGCCGGCCGCACGCCTCGCCCGCCGCCGCGATCTCCGGGAAGAGCGACCGCGCATAGAGCGTCGGCGGCGCCTGCACCTCACCGTACAGCGAGAGGACCAGCGGCTCCGTCCCGCTCCGGAATCGGGCGACCAGTTCTGCCAGCATGGCGGCCGAGACGAACGGCATGTCGGCCAGCAGCACGACCGCGGCGGCGCACTCGCCCGGAACCTGTTCGATGCCGTGCTGGAGCGTCCGATGCATGCCCGCCCGGAAGTCCGGATTGACCACGCGCACCACCGGCAGCCCGTCGAGCGCGGCCGCGACCTGCTCGGCCTCGTGTCCCAGCACGACGATCACCGGTGAGAGCCCCGCCTCGAGCGCCAGACGCGCCGCCCGCCGGACCAGCGGCTCCGAGTCGAGCCGGAGCAGCAGCTTGTTGGTCCCCAGCCGCGCGGACTGGCCGGCGGCAAGCACCACGCCCGCGACGCGGCCGGTCCGGTCAGGCAGCACGCGACCCGCGATGGATCAGTCCGTCCGCCAGCCGCTCGGCCGCCGCGGGCCGGCGCGCGAGGAACAGATCCGGCTCGATCAGCTCCAGCTCCATGAGCACCGGCCCCTCGGCCGCCTCCACCACGTCCACCCGGGCGTAGAGCCAGGGGTGAGGCGTCGAGGCCAGCACCCGATCGGCGAACTCGCGCAGCGCCGCCGAGGGGGCCAGCGATTCGATCCGGCCGCCGAAATCGCGCTGCACCCGGAACTCGCCCGCGGTCGGGCGCTTGCGCACGGCGTGCGTGAAGGTCCCGTCGACGAACATGAGCGACGCCTCGCCGTCAGCGATCTCGGGCACGAACGCCTGGAGCAGCGAGCCCACCGACTCGAGCGGCGCCCAGGCCGCGTCGTCCAGGCGCTGA
>DASSYY010000194.1:0-10377 GCA_035703025.1 Gemmatimonadales bacterium
CGCGATCCGCCGCATGTCGAGGAGGAGCGTCCGCACGACCTCCGCCCCCAGGGTCGGCGCGGAGTCACGGCCGTCCAGGAATCCGTGGATGGCGATGGCCGGCACGCGGTGCCGGACGCCCAGCTCGACGCAGGCCAGCAGGTGCCGGTCCAGCGCGTGGACGCCGCCCGGTCCAAGAAGTCCCACGAGGTGGAGGGTGCCGCCGGACTGGCGAAGCTGGCCGCACAGCTCGACCAGCGGCGGGAGCTGGTAGAACTCGCCGCTCTGGATGCTCTGGGAGATGCGGACCAGGTCCTGGGGCACCACCCGGCCGGCGCCCAGGTTGAGGTGGCCCACCTCGCTGTTGCCCATCTGCCCTTCGGGCAGGCCCACGGCCAGGCCGCTGGCGTCCAGCAACGTCCGCGGCGACGACGCCCAGAGCCGGTGCCAGACCGGAGTCGAGGCCAGCTCGATGGCATTCCCATCGCGCTCGAGCCGGTAGCCCCAGCCGTCCAGAACCACCAGGACGACCCGCTGCCGGGCACTGCCGTTTGACATGAGTCTCCGCGTGTTCTACAATGCCGGACTGTGAGTTACGCGCCGCAATCTAGTCCCGGGCTGGCCCGCCTACCAGCCTGCGTCGTCGCCCTCTGCCTGGTCCTCGCGGCCCCGCTGGCCGCCCAGGAAGACACGGCGCTGACCACCCCCGCCAGCCTCCACAAGGAGCCCGACGGCGTGCCTCTGGTGACGCTGCCCGCGGGCGCGCCGGTCGAGGCGGGCCGGAGCCAGGGAGGCTGGAACCAGGCGACGGTCGAGGGCTGGATCTACACCAACTCCACGGAGCGGACCCGCCGCGACGGCTACGATCTCGTGGTCGCCGCGGACGAGGGCGAGAACCTCCGGCGCTCTCCCAACGGCCCGGTGGTGGGACGCGTGCGCGAGGGCACCCTGCTCGAGCGGGTGAGCCCGAAGGGCACCTGGACCCGGGTTCGCCGGAAAGGGTGGATTCCGAAGCAGGCGCTCCGGGCGCCTGGTGCCGCACCCCGCCCGGCCGCCGCACCGCAGCAGCCGGCCCCGGCGGCGCGTACCCGCACGGCGGCGGCGGCCGCACCTGCCGCACCCGAGCCACCGCTGCCGGGCGGGCCCGAGCGGGTGCAGCTCGCGCGGGACGTGCCCCTCGGCGTCACGCCCTCGGGCGGCACGCTGGGCACGCTGCAGTCGGGCGCCCCGGCCCGCATCGTGGCCCGCTCGGGCGACCTGGTGAAGGTGCAGGTCGAAGGCTGGATCCCGGCCGACGCGGTGTCCGTGTCGGACAGCGCGGCGCTCGTCGGGGTGAGCGCCGCGGAGGTCCGGGCGGAGCCGGCCCGTTTCGTGGGGCAGACGCTCGAGTGGCGGCTGCAGGTGATCGCGGTCAAGACCGCGGACGAGCTCCGGAGCGAGATGCCTCCAGGCCAACCCTACCTGCTCACTCGCGGCCCGCTGCCCGAGCCCGGCTTCGTCTACGTGATCATCCCGTCGTCCCAGACGGCCGCGTTCCAGGCGCTGCCGCCGCTGCAGGAAGTGGTGCTCCGCGTCGCCATCCGGGCGGCCCGCACCCGGTTTCTCACGACACCCGTCGCGGAGCTGGTGTCGGTGGTCTCGGGGATGGAAGGCGAAAGGTGACCCGATGAACGATCTCCTCAAGCAGCGCATCGGCCGGCTGCTCGACGCGCTGAGCGACGAGCGCGGCTACCAGATTCTCGACTACATCGAGTTCCTCGACAGCAAGTATGCCGAGCGGGGGCGCCCGAGCGGGATCCTCGCCAAGATCACCGAGACGGTCGAGGACACCATGCGGGCGGGCAAGCTTCCGATCCAGGCGATCAGCGGCACGATGGGGATCATGGACGGCGCCGCCAAGGTCATGAAAGGCCTGGCTGCCGCGGGCCAGGCGGTGGTCGACGAGGCGGTGAAGGCGGCGGAGCAGGCGTCCAAGCCGGCGGCCCCGGCATCCCAGCCGGCGCCGCCGGCCGTACCGCCCACGACGCAGCAGTCGGGCACCGGCGCCTAGTGGCGTCCGCGACGGAGGCCCGCCCCGCCAGCTCGCCGCCGTCGGAGTTCATCCGGGGCATCGGCCCGCTCGCGGCGATCTCGCTCGTCGTGGGCTCGATGATCGGCTCGGGGATCTTCATCGTCTCGGCCGACATCGGCCGGCAGGTGGGTCCGTGGGGGCCGGGCGCGCTGCTGCTGGTCTGGGTCGTGACCGGCGCCATGACCGTCACCGGGGCGCTGGCGTACGCCGAGCTCGCCGCGATGATGCCCAAGGCGGGCGGCCAGTACGTGTTCCTCCGCGAGGGGCTCTCGCCGCTGGCCGGCTTCCTCTACGGGTGGACCCTCTTCGCCGTCATCCAGACCGGCACCATCGCCGCGGTCGCGGTGGCGTTCGCCAAGTTCCTGGGTGTGCTGGTGCCAGGCGTCTCGCCCGACGTCTTCCTGCCGCTCGGGCAGCTCCGCCTGCCGGGCGCGCCCGAGGCGATCCAGCTCGGCCTCTCGCCCCAACGCGTCGTGGCGATCGTCATGATCGCCGTGCTGACGGCCACCAATATGCGAGGCGTGACGCTCGGCGCGGCGATCCAGACCGTGTTCAGCGTCGCCAAGATCGGCGCCGTCGCCGCCCTGGTCCTGCTCGGCCTCACGCTCTACCGCCAGCCCGACATCGCCGCCGCCAACTTCGCCGATTTCTGGGGCACGGGTGACTGGTCGCTCGCCGTGATTCCGGTGCTGGGCGCGGCCATGGTGGGCTCGCTGTTCTCGAGCGATGCCTGGAACAACGTCACCTTCGCCGCGGCCGAAGTCCAGAATCCCACCCGGAATCTGCCGCGCGCGCTCGCGATCGGGACGGGCACGGTGAGCCTGCTCTACGTCCTCGCCAACGTCGCCTACCTCAACGTCCTGCCGTTTTCGGGCGACCCGCACGGGACAGACGTGCTGGCCCGGGGGCTTCAGTACGCCGCCCAGGATCGGGTGGGCACCGCGGCCATCGAGGTCGTGCTGGGCGCCGGCGCCGCCACCGTGATGGCGGTGGCGATCCTGCTGTCCACCTTCGGCTGCAACAACGGGCTCATCCTCTCGGGGCCGCGGGTGTACTACGCGATGGCGCGGGACGATCTCTTCTTCCAGCGCGCGGGCACCCTCCATCCGACCTACCGCACGCCGATCTTCGGCCTGGTGGCGCAGGCCGTCTGGGCCGGCGTGCTCTGCATCAGCGGCACCTACGGCCAGCTCCTGGACTACGTGGTCTTCGCGGCGATCGTGTTCTACTTCCTGACCACGCTGGCGCTGTTCCGCCTCCGGCGGACCCGGCCGGACCTGCCGCGCCCGGTGAAGGCCTTCGGCTATCCGGTGCTGCCCGCGCTCTACCTGCTGGCGAACGCGGCGCTGATGGTCATCCTCCTGGTCGAGAAGCCGCTGTTCACCTGGCCGGGGCTGCTGATCGTGGCGACCGGCATCCCCGTCTACCTCATGTGGCGCAGGCGCGCGCCCGTTCGGGCGTAGGCGCCGGCTCACCCGGCGCGTTGCTCATGGCCCAGCGGCTTCGGTGAGCGGCGCCAGTGACGTTCCTTCGGCCTCGAGGGCCGTCCGCAGGCCGGCGGCCAGGCCGGCAACATCCACTCCTCCCGCGAGCGTCGCCAGCGCTTTCGATGCCTTGGCCAGCTGTATTGCCTCCAGATCGGCCTGCGCCCAGAACTCCCGCATCACCGCACCGTCGCCGTAGAGTGGCACGCCGTCGATGACCACGAGCTGCACGTCGGCGGCGTCGGCCCGCAGCACCGACCCATAGGCGTCGTTGGCGTCCCCGCGCAACACCAGTATGTCGGCCCGCAACCCGGCCCGGAGCGTCCCGACCTCGTCCTCGACGCCCGCGACGTGCGCAGGCACCGATGTAACCATGTCCACCATCTGCCGCGGGGTCAGTCGCCCTCCCAGGTGGTCTCGATTCCACTGGTCCGCCGTCTTCAGCTCGTCGAGCATGTTGCTGCTGCCGCTGATGGCCCAGTCGGGCGCGAGCGCGACCTCGACGCCGGCGTCGAGCGCCGCGGAGACGTCCGCCGTGGTCCCGTAGAGCTCGAGGTTGCTCCGCGGGGACCAGACCAGCGCCGTCCCCGTCGCCGCCATCGCCTGAAAATCAGCGGCACCGAGCGAGACACCGTGGATGATGACCCCCTTCGGATTCAGGAGCGACTGCGATTGCAGGAACGTGAACTCCTCCTCCGACAGGGCATCGGTTCCCTCCGCCACATGAATCACGAGGGCTTCATAGAACGGGTTGGCGATGAAGAAGCTCGCGGCCCCCACGAAGGCGGCCCGTCCGGACGGATCGGTGGCTGGCGGCACGCCGATCACATCGATGATGTGCTCGCGATCCAGCTCCGTGGTCCCGTAGAATCCGCTGTTCAGATCCAGGTTCCGGACCAGGCCATGAATGCAGGGATGCGTATGCGTCGCCATGATGGATGTGGTCCCGCCGACGAGGGCGCGTAGCTCGCCCCAGGTGTTCATCTCGCAGAAGTGCGAGTCGGAGAGACGATCGAACGGTACGCGCACGGCCTGCTGAAACGCCGGATCCACCCGCCACTGATAGCGGTTCGTGAACGTGTGTTCGGGATGCCATCGTGGCAACACGTTCCATGGGACGTGGTTGTGGAGGTCGACGAGGCCGGGGAGCAGGATCGCGTCGGTGTTGACGGTCAGGGCGCCGGGGAGGTCCGGCTGCTTGTCGGAGACCGTGGCGATGCGCCCGCCGACGACGCCGACGTAGCCGTGCTTGAGCACGCCGCCCGGTGTGACGACGGTGCCGCGGAGGACATAGGGAGCGTCGGCGAGACGCTGGTGGATTGCGATCGGGCCGGTCGTCGGCTCGGAGGGGGCGACGGTGGCCCGCTCATCGCAGCCCAAGGCCGCGGCGAGGACCGGGAGGACGTACGCCAGGCGCAACCAGGTGTCGGCGTGGCGTGTCCGCAGGGTCGGCGGCCAGGAGACAGCGAGACCGATGGACATCAGTTGCCTCCGCAGTGTGGATCGGTGGTGTCACTCCTCCTGACTGAGACGCGGCGAATCGAGCTCAAACCGGACCGGACGATATTTGCGCTCGGTGCCCCGCTTACCGATCTTGTCTCACCGCCCCTCACCACCCTCACGTACCGATTCGCATGGCCGGCCCGGAACCCGAGAACCCGTTCGATCCCGTGACTGCTGACCACGATGTCACTGCCCTCCTCCTGGCCTGGCGCGCAGGGGATGCCACGGCCATCGATCGGCTCTTCCCGTTGGTCTACGACGAGCTGCGCCGGATTGCTCACCGCCAGCTCAGCCGTGAACAGGTCGGCCATACGCTCGAGACTACCGCGCTGGTCCACGAGGCCTACCTCAAGCTGGTGGATCAGACCCGCGCCCAATGGAGCGAGCGGAGCCAGTTCTTCGCCATCGCCGCCCGGGCGATGCGGCGGATCCTGGTGGACTATGCCCGCCAGCACGTGGCCGGAAAGCGCGGCGGCCGCAGAGAGCGGGTCAACCTGGACGCCGAGACGCTGTCGCTCGACGACCGCGCCGACGTGCTGGTGGCCGTGGACGAGGCGCTGGAGCGCCTGCGCGAGGTAGATGAGCGGGCCAGCCGGGTGGTGGAGTGTCGGTTTTTCGGGGGCTACACGGAGGAGGAAACCGCCCAGGCGCTCGCGATCACCGATCGCACCGTCCGGCGCGACTGGGTGCGGGCGAAAGCCTGGCTCTACGATGCCCTGCGCGAGGGGACGTAGCCGGCTTGGCGGATCGCGGCCGCGGCCGCCCGCTTGCCCCGGTGGTCGTAGTACGATGCGAGTCGCCGGACGACGCCGGGGAACTCCTTGCCGCTGTAGGGATTCAAGCGCAGGGTGTGATAACTCTGCAGCAGCAGGGGCTCCGCCTCCCGATCTCGACCCAGCTCCGCCAGGCAGGTCCCCAGCAGGCTCGCCGTCTCCAGCGTGCGGGGATCGGTGGCGCCGTGCTTCTCGCTTCGAATGGCGAGCGCCTGGTGGAGCAACGGTTCCGCCTCCCGCGCCCGACGCTGGTCGGTGAGAATGCCCCCGAGGGTGGAGAGGGCCTCCGCCAATTGGGGGTGGTCGGAGGGCAGCACCGCTCGATCGACTGCCACCGCCTGCCGCAGCGCCCGTTCGGCTTCGTTGAGTCGCCCCTCCCGCTGCAGCAGCAACCCGATGTGCCGTGTCGTGCGCGCCACATCCGGGTTCGAATCGCCCCACACCTTGCGACGGAGGGCGAGGCCTTCACGCAGCAACGGCTCTGCCTGGGCGTACTTGCCTTCCTCGCTCAGCACGGCCCCCAGGTTCTGCAGCAGCGTCGCGGTCGTTGGATGCTCCCGGCCCAGCGTGCGCCGGTAGTACTCCACGCCTTCTCGCATCGCACGCTCCGCCGCAGCGAGGTTTCCCAACCGGTACTGCAGCACGCCCAGGTTCGCGAGCGCTTCCATCGTTTGCGGATGCGCAGGGCCCAACCATTGCCTCCGGATCGCGACCGCCTCAGTCAGGGCCGCCTCGGCATCGGCAAACCGGCCGCGGGCCTCCACGATGATGTAGAGCTGCTCCAGCTTGATCGCGATGTCGGGGTGGCCGCCCGGATACAATCTGCGAGCCCGGGCCAGCGCGTCCTGCTCCAGCCGCTCCGCCTCGGCCAGGCTGCCCTCGCTCAGCCGGACGCCGGCCAGGTTGTGGAGCGAGGCGGTCACCAGAGGGTGCGTCGGGGGCAGCGCCCGCTCGCGCACCTCCAGGGCGGCCCGCGCCACGGTCCCTGACTCCCCGAACTTTCCCATCTTCCAGAGCAGCACGCCCAGGTTGTCCAGATCGGCCGCCACCTGCAGGTGATCGCTGCCGAACAGCCGCCGGTCGATGCTGAGGGCCTCCCTGGCCAACGGCTCCGCCTGGGCGTACTTCCCCTGGATCTGGAGTGCCACGGCCAGGTCGCCGAGGTTCACGGCCAGGGTCGAGTCCTCGCCCCGCACGCGCCGACGATTCGCCAGGGCCGCGCTCAACACCGATTCGGCCCGGGCATACTCGCCTTCCTCGATCAGCACGGTGCCCCACGTGGCGAGTTCTCGAGCCTCGTCGCGGCCACCAGGGCCGTGCAGGCGGCGCGCGAGGATCAGGGCGCGCCGGAGCAGGGAATCGGCTCGGCCGTAGTAGCCGAGGTCGCGGTGCACCTGGCCCAGGAAGTCGAGCAGCTCGAGCTGCACTTCCGGCTGGCGCGCCAGCGCGCTGTCGACCCGCCGGGTGCCGCGGTCCAGGAGCTCGCGCGCGGTAAGCTCGTGACCCTGTGCCCGATCCGGTGCCGTGGCGCCAAACAACTCCTTCACGAAGTTCTTCACTTCCGTGGCCTTGGTCGCCTCCCGGGCGGCGTGGCGCGCTTGCCAGGCGGTGGCCGCGAGCCCTCCGACCAGCGCCAGGAATACGGCCGCAGCCGCGGCAGCGCCGAGCCGGTGGCGAGCCAGGAATTTGCGGGCGCGGTAGACGGTCGCGCTCGGGCGCGCCCGCACGGGCAGTCCTGCCCGATACCGCCTGATGTCGTCGAGCAGAGAATCGGCGGAGGCGTAGCGGCGCGCGGGCTCCTTGTGGAGCGCCTTGAGGACGATGGTGTCGAGATCTCCCCGCAGCAGCCGCCGGAGTCTGCCGGTCTCCACCCGCCGTGCGGCGCCGATCTCGCCGGATCCGGCCACTGCGCCGCTCGGCGGCTCCGGATCGACCTGGCAGACCACCCGCTCGATCTCGGCCGGAGTGTGCCGACGAAACTGATGGGCCCGCCGACCGGTGAGCAGCTCGTACAGCACGGCGCCCAGGGCATAGACATCGGTGGCGGTCGTGACCGGTTCCCCTCGCACCTGCTCGGGCGCGGCGTACTCGGGGGTCATCACCCGCAGCTCGGGCCGCGTCTCCGCCCCGCTGCCCCAGCCTTCACCCCCAAGGACCTTGGCGATGCCGAAATCCAGCAGCTTCACCTCGCCCCCTGCCGTCACCAGGATGTTCGACGGCTTGAGGTCGCGGTGCACCACCAGATTCTGGTGGGCGAACCGCACCGCCTCACAGACCTCCTGGAACAGCTCGAGCCGCTGGTCGATGGTCAGTCGGCGCGCATCGCAGGACGTGACCAGCGCGTCGCCGTCCACGTATTCCATCACGATGTAGGGCCGGCCATCGGCGGCGACCCCGCCGTCGAGCAGGCGGGCGATGTGGGGATGAGCCAGCCGTGCGAGAATCTGCCGCTCGTCGAGGAACCGTCGGTGGATCTCCTCGGAGTCCATGCCTCGCTTGACGAGCTTGAGGGCGACGCGCTGCTCGAACTGCCCGTCAGCCCGCTCCGCGAGGTAGACCTCACCCATGCCTCCGCGCGCGAGACGACGGATGGTTCGGTAGGGGCCGATAATGGCGGGGGGATCCGCCTGGGACGGGGGCTCGTTCGAAAGCGACTGGAAGAGTGGCGCAGCGAGGAGGAGGGCGGGCTGCTCGAACAGATCGGCGGCCGTGTGGCCGGATGCGTCAACCATGGCCGCCAGCACCCGTCCGAGCTCGGGATCGCTCTCCCGGACCCGGGCCAGGTACTTCTCGCGCGCGCCCAGATCGAGCTCCAGCACCTCGTCCAGCGCCAGACCCGCGCGGCGCCAGCTGTCAATGGCGTCCGGTTTCACCGCCACAGGACCGTCCGGAATGGGGCCGACACCCCAAGCTACGCGTCGGACCGGGGCTTTGCCACCAAGCCGGACGTCCGGCAAGATGCGAGCAGGCCTCCGACAGTCCACCGAAGCATCCAGCGCATGTCGGCCTCCCTGCGGTAGTGAGTCGCCGCCGCGGCCGCCTCTCACGTTCGTGAGGGGCGCCGAAGGCCGGCCTCCGATGATGACGCGGAAGGCGGCTCCCCAAGCGGACGACTCCGAAGGGCGGCGGCCGGATCCACGCCGACTTCCCGCGTCTCTCGTCGTGAAGGGAATCCGGGACGCGGCGCTTGATTTCCGCCGAACTGCATCCTAATCTTGGAGATGGATACGTCTGCCCTCGGCCTGCCGCTCGCCCCCCCGGGGAGCCGGTGGGCCGTCCTGCATCAAGGGCCGTCCCTGTCTGTCACCCTACTCCAGCGCGCATGAGCGTCATCCGACCCAAGCCCGGCCTCACCTTCGACGACGTCCTCCTCGTGCCGAGGTATTCGGCCGTTCATCCGCGCGAAGTCTCGACCAGCAGCCGCCTCACCCGCACGATCTCCCTCAACATCCCGCTCGTCTCCGCCGCCATGGACACGGTCACCGAGGCCGACATGGCCATCGCCATGGCCCGGGCCGGCGGCATCGGCGTGCTCCACAAGAACATGACCGTGGAGCGCCAGGCGGCCGAAGTGGACAAGGTGAAGCGCAGCGAGAGCGGGATGATCATGAACCCGATCACCCTCGGACCCGACCGGCCGCTCCGCGAGGCCTACCAGCTCATGCGGCGGTTCAAGATCTCGGGCGTGCCGATCGTGGACGGGCAGGGGCGGCTGATCGGCATCATCACCAACCGCGATCTCCAGTTCGAGCGGAACCTCGACCAGCCGATCCAGGAGGCGATGACCAAGGAGAACCTGGTCACCGCGCCGGTCGGCACCAGCCTCGACGACGCCGAGCGGATCCTGGCCAAGCACCGGATCGAGAAGCTGCCGGTGGTGGACGCGCAGGGCGTGCTCAAGGGCCTCATCACCGTCAAGGACATCTTCAAGCGGCGCGAGCATCCGCTCGCCAACAAGGACCAGCACGGCCGGCTCCGCGTGGCCGCGGCGGTGGGCGGGGGCCAGGACGCGACCGATCGCGCCCGCCGCCTGATCGACGCCGGCGTCGACGTGCTGGTGGTCGACTCGGCGCACGGACACAGCGAGGGCGTGCTCCGGACCGTGAGTCAGCTGCGCGAGACCTTCCCCGACACCCAGCTCATCGCGGGCAACATCGCCACCGAGGCCGGCGCCCGCGAAATGGTGAAGCGGGGCGTCGACGCGGTGAAGGTCGGCATCGGCCCCGGGAGCATCTGCACCACCCGGGTCGTCACCGGGGTGGGCGTCCCCCAGATCACCGCCATCATGGACGCCCTTCGCGGTGCGGACGACGTACCGGTCATCGCCGACGGGGGCATCAAGTACTCGGGCGACGTGGTGAAAGCGCTGGCCTCCGGCGCGTCCTCGGTCATGATGGGCTCGATGCTGGCCGGCACCGAGGAGAGTCCGGGTGAGTCCGTGCTCGCCGAAGGCCGCCGGTTCAAGATGATTCGCGGCATGGGCAGCCTCTCGGCCATGCAGGACGGCTCGGCTGACCGCTACTTCCAGGAGGGCGAGATGGCGCCCTCGAAGCTCGTGCCCGAGGGC
>DASSYY010000336.1:0-2983 GCA_035703025.1 Gemmatimonadales bacterium
GGGTGATTCTCCCGGACAAGATCCGGCTCGGACGCGAGTATGTGCGCCGGTCCTCGGTCCTGTTCGACCTGTCCCTTATCCTTCGGACCCTAGGTGCTGTCCTGGGAGGTAGACCGCAATGACCAACGCAGCCGCGCCCGACCGGGCGCCGCTCATGGTGATCAACGCGATCCTGCGCCAGCGGCGCGTCGCGATCGGGGTGCCGCTGGCGGCGGTCGTCGCGGCGCTCGTGCTCGCGCTGCTGCCCCGGCACAACTTCGTGGCCTCGTCCCAGTTCATGCCCCAGGCCAGCGACGCGCGCGGCCCGCAGCTCGCGGGCCTGGCGGCGCAGTTTGGCTTCACCCTCGGCGGGGGAACTGCCAATCCCGAATCGTCCGACTTCTACGCCGAGCTGCTCCGCTCCCGGGAGCTGCTGACCGACGTGGCGCAGACCGAGTACCGGTTCCGAACGCCCGACGGCGACAGTCTCCATGGCACGCTGCTCCAGCTGCTCAAGCCGAAGGGCGACACGCCCGACCTCCGGCTCCGCCGCACGCTCCAGAAGCTGCGCGACCGGGCGGACGTGAGCGTGGCGCTCAAGACCGGCATCGTCACGCTGCAGGTGCAGATGCCGTGGCCGGAGCTGGCCACCCAGGTCAACCGGCGGATGCTGGACCTGGTGAGCCGCTACAACCTGACCCGCCGGCAGACGCGGGCCGCGGCCGAGCGGCGCTTCGTGGAGGGCCGGCTGGCCGAGGCGAAGAGCGAGCTCGAGGCGAGCGAGGCGGAGCTCGAGCGGTTCTTCGAGCGGAACCGGAGCTACCAGCAGTCGCCCCAGCTCATGTTCGAGGCCAACCGGCTGCAGCGCCGGGTGGACCTGCGCCAGCAGGTCTACAGCTCCCTGTCCCAGAACTACGAGAACGCCCGGATCGAGGAGGTCCGGAACACCCCGGTGACGACGGTCGTCACCCGCCCGGAGGGGTCGGCCGAGCCGCAGCATTCCAACCTCGTGCTGGACCTCTTCCTGGGGCTCTTACTCGGTCTGGCACTTGCGCTTGTGATCATTTTCACCCGTGAGTACCTTGAAGCGCAGCGCCAACGGCACCCCGCCGACTACGCCGAATTTGCCTCGCTGCGCTCCTCGATGCTCCGGAGCTTCGCCCGCCCGGGGGGCCGGCGCGGGTGAGCGGCTGTCCCACCTCGAGCGGAGACTATGTCCCGGTCCCTGACCATCGACGATACCACGATCACGGACGACAGCGACTGCTATCTGATCGCGGAGATCGGCCATAATCATCAGGGCAGTCTCGAGAAGTGCCGGGAGCTGTTCCGGGCGGCCAAGGAGTGCGGGGCGGACGCGGTCAAGCTGCAGAAGCGGGACAACCGCTCGCTGTACACGCGGGCGATGTACGAGAAGCCGTACGACAACGAGAACAGCTTCGGACCGACCTACGGCGCCCACCGCGAGGCGCTCGAGTTCGGCCGCGAGGAGTACGTCGAGCTCCAGCGCTACGCCGCCGAGCTCGGGATCACCTTCTTCGCCACCGCCTTCGACGTTCCGAGCGCCGATTTCCTCGCCGCGCTCGACATGCCCGCCTACAAGCTGGCCTCCGGCGACCTCAAGAACCTCCCGCTGCTCCGGCACGTGGCCCGGATCGGCCGCCCGGTGATCGTCAGCACCGGCGGCGCGACGCTGGACGACGTGCACCGCGCCGTGGACGCGATCGGCGAGCTCAATCCGCGGATCGGGATCCTCCAGTGCACGGCGACCTATCCCACCGAGCCGGAGCAGATGAATCTCCGGGTGATCGCCTCGCTCCGGGAGGCGTTCCCCACCGCGTGCGTCGGGCTCTCGGACCACTACAACGGCATCGCCATGGCGGTGGCCGCCTACGTGCTCGGCGCCCGGATCATCGAGAAGCACTTCACCCTCAACCACACCTGGCGCGGCACCGACCACGCGCTCTCGCTCGAGCCGGTGGGCATGCGGAAGATGATCCGCGACCTCCGCCGCGCGCGGCAGGCCCTGGGCGACGGCGTCAAGCGCGTCCTTCCCGGCGAGGAGGGCGCCATGACCAAGATGGGCAAGACCCTGGTGGCGGCGCGCGACCTGCCCGCGGGCCACCTGCTCACCGCCGCCGACATCGCCGTGAAGAGTCCCGGCGGCGGCCTCCCTCCCTACGAGCTCGACCGGCTCCTCGGCCGGCGGCTCTCCCAGGCGCTCCGCGCCGACGACATGATCCGCTTCGAACACCTGCTCGCGTCGGTCGCATGACCGCGGCGGGCGGGTGGCCGCCGGTCCCGCCCGGCGTGGCCGGGGATCTCGCGGCGGTGCGGCTGGTGGTGTTCGACTTCGACGGCGTCTTCACCGACAACACGGTCTACGTCTCGGAGGACGGCACCGAGAGCGTCCGCTGCTGGCGGGGCGACGGCCTCGGCCTGCAGGCGGTCCAGCGGCTCGGCATCGGGGTCCTGATTCTCTCGACCGAGGTCAACCCGGTGGTGACCGCCCGGAGCCGGAAGCTCAAGGTCGAATGCGTGCAGGGGTGCGAGGACAAGCATGCCCGGCTCCTGGCGCTCGTGCGCGAGCGCGGCCTCACGCCGGACCAGGTCGCCTACGTCGGCAACGACATCAACGACCTCGGCTGCCTGGAGGCGGTGCGGCTGCCGATCGTCGTGGGCGATGCCCATCCCTCGGTGCTCGGCGCCGCTCGTCTTCGGACCACGCGGTCGGGCGGCCACGGAGCGGTCCGCGAGGTGTGCGACCTCCTGGTCGCCGCCCACGCCGGTGCGCTCCAGCCGGCCGGCAGCGCCTCCTGACGCCCATGGCCGCGGACGCCTTCGACCTCACGGGCCGAGTTGTCGTGGTGACCGGCGGACTCGGCCAGCTCGGCCGCCAGTTCTGCGCCGCGGTGCAGGCACGCGGCGGCCGGGCGGTGGCCCTCGACCTGCCGCCGGGGCCGGGCACGGCGGCCGCGCCGGCTGGGGCGACGGTGGTCCAGGC
>DASSYY010000016.1:0-2667 GCA_035703025.1 Gemmatimonadales bacterium
TGAACGCTTGTCAAAGGGGGCGCCGAAGCTCGTCGTCCTGCGGCTCATGCGCCGCGACTGGCGGATCCTGCTGGCGCATGGATCGTCGAGAGCCTGCGGAACGGGAAGCATCGCAACCGTACCTGGATCTGGGAGGCGTCATGCAGCGCGGACGGCTCATGCTCGGGCTCATCACCGGCGTACTCCTCCTGGCGAGCAGCGCGGTGCACTCGCTCCTCGGATGGCCGCAGTTCCGGCACGGACTGACCGAGGCCCACGCGCCGGCCGATCTGATCGTGGGGCTGTCGCTCGGATGGCAGTTCGCAGGTGTGGCGATGCTGGTCTTCGGCGTCATCGTGATCCTGCTGTTCACCGACGCGCTCAAGGGCCGGCCGGTCTCGCTCCGGCCGGCGCTGACGATCGCCATCGGCTACCTGGTCTTCGGCACCTGGGCCCTGACGGTCAGCAATCTCGATCCCTTCGCCCTCGTCTTCCTCGTTCCCGGCGCGCTGCTGCTCGTCGCCGCATGGGGACGCGCCGGTCCCCCGCCCGGCGCCTGACCGAGCGCTGAAGCCTCGAGGCACGGCCGCTCGTAGGGGGATGGTCCCGCCACCCGCGAGCGTCCTCATGCCACACCGCACCGGCACCGCTCCCCGCCACGAGATCGGCGGCTACCGGGAGTTCGCGCCGCCGCCCGCGCTCGCGGCGGCCGAGTCGGTGTGGGTCCACCGCTCGACCGCGGCGGGAATGCACCTGGTGCTGCCCGACCCGGCGCTCAACCTTGCGTTCCGCTGCCGGCGGACGTCCGGCGGCGCCATCGAGGGACCGCGACTGACGGTCATCGGCCCCAAGACCCGCCCGTTCGCCTTCCATTTCCGCTCCGGCGACGAGATCGCCGCGGTGAAGATCAAGCTCGAGTGGGCCAGGGCACTGCTCCGACTCGTCCCGGCCGACCACCTCGACCGCGAGGACGAGCTCTCCCCGGCGGAGGTGGGACTTCCCTCGTGGCTGCTGGACCGGCTCGCCGGAGCACCCACGGCGGAGGCGGCCTCGTGGCTGCTCGCCTCGGCGCTGGCCGGCGCCGGGGCGGCGGCCCATCGTGCGCCGGCGGCCCCGGCCCGCGCGCTCGACCTGGTGCGCCAGGCGACCGGGCGTGTCAGCGTCGAGTCGGTGGCGGATCGCCTGCGGGTCTCGCTCCGGCAGCTGCACCGCGCCGTGCGCCGGGAGGCGGCGTTCTCGCTCAAGACGTACGCCCGGATCACGCGCCTCAACCACGCGATGGCCGCGGCCGATCGCGTGGTCCGTCCCGGCTGGGCCCGGGTCGCGGCCGACTCGGGCTTCTGCGACCAGTCGCACCTGGTCCGGGAGTGCCGGGCGCTGTCGGGGCTTACCCCCGGCCGAATCCACCGCCAGCGCCGCGCCGAGGCCGAAACATCCAATCGCGGCTGACGCGGGGGTCGTAGGGTGGGGAATGCCCATTCCCCTGCGCCGCGCCGTCGCCCTGCTGCTCGCCTGGCTGCCGGTCAACGCCCGGGCACAGGCCCGCGACGCCGGCGCACGACTCGAGCGCGTGGCCGACAGCGTCTACGTCATCATCCACGACGACGCCACCGACCAGTGGCCCCACGGCAACACCGGTGTCGTCGTCACCACCGACGGCGTGGTGGTGGTGGATGCCACGTATCTGCCTTCCCGCGCGCGAGCCGACATCGCGCTCATCCGGTCGGTGACCGACCGGCCCGTCCGGTATCTGGTGTACACCCACTGGCACTTCGATCACAACAACGGCGCCGTCGCCTACCGGGACGCCTTCCCGGCGGTCACGATCGTGAGCGAGCGCTGGACCCGCGACTGGATCGCGTTGAACGGGACCTGGTGGGCGCGGATGTCCACGGCGCCGGCCTCGGCGCGGCGGGCGGCGCTGGCGGCGCTCGAGCAGGAGGTCGCGGCCGGCAAGGACAGCACCGGCCACGCGCTCACGGCCGGCGAGCGGCGGGAGCGCACCCGGGCGGTCGCGCAGCGGCAGAGCGAGCTCGCCGAGCTGGCATCGCTCCAGGTGGTGCCGCCGAATCTGATCTTCGACGACGCGCTGACGCTCTGGCTGGGCGGGCGGCAGATCGAGCTCCGGGACCGCGGGCGCGCCAACAGCCCGCACGATGTCACCATCTACCTGCCGCAGGACTCGGTGCTCTTCACCGGGGATATCGTGGTGCAGTCGCCGATTCCCTACGTCGGCGCCTCCTGGCCCGTCACGTGGATCGAGGTGCTCCGGCAGCTCGAGGCGGTGCCGATGAGGGCCGTGGTGCCCGGGCACGGGCCGGTGATGAGGGATTGGACCTACGTCCGGCAGGTGCGCCGCCTGCTCGACGCCGCAACCTCGCGTACCGCGGCGATGGCGCTCGAGGGACGGACGCTCGACCAGATCCAGGACAGCCTCTCCCTGGACGATCTCCGCCGGGCCACGCCGGCGTGGACCGGCGCGGCGCTGGACGCGGACTGGCAGCAGACGGTGCGGGCACTGATCGAGCGCGCCTGGCGGGGAGTGCGGGGGCAGGGGTGACCGCGTCCGGTGGCGACCTACCTCACGTGATCGGCTCCAGCCCCGCCAGAATCGCCTCCCGCCGCGGCTCCAGGAACGGCGGCAGCGCCACGTGTTCGCCGAGCGTCGCCGGGTCCTCGTCCACCGCG
>DASSYY010000072.1:0-2115 GCA_035703025.1 Gemmatimonadales bacterium
CAGCAGCTGCTTGGGGGTTTCGGGAGTGCTGAGCGGCCAGAAGCGGGTGCCCGAGCCTCCGGCCAGCAGAACGGCCCAGCGCATTACAGCAGCGTCGCCAGCGCCGGGCGATGCTGGCGCAGATCGAAGAGCAGGGGACCGATGTCGGCGTCGGCCGACGCCAGGATGGCGAGCCAGTCGCCCGTGCCCGCGCGCGCCAGCACGAGCAGCCCGCCCGCGTACTCGAGTACCGCCGTGCCCAGCTCGCCCCGGGCCGCGCCCTGGCCCAGGCGGCCGGCGTGCTGGGCGAGTGTGGCGGCGAGGGCCGCCACCGTCTCCGAATCGAACGCCTGCCGGGCGGCGTGCTCGATCGGGAGGCCATCGCCGCTGAGGAGCAGGACCGCCTCCACGCCGGTGCGGCCGGCGAGGCTCTGGACCACCTCTCCCAACTCGATCATGGGGTCGAACTCCGGGGCCGGGGGAAACGTTGCGCAACGTAGGGACCGTCCCGGTCGAAGTCAAGAAATGAACGGCAGTTGACCCCTCTCCACCCGGGCCTTAACCTTCCCCCTCCATGCGAACAATCCGCGGTCTCTCCGTGCTCCTCCCGCTGGCCCTGGCGGCCGGCTGCAGTGACTCCAACAGCCTGGGTGACGCCACCGAGGTGAACGTGGTCGACACGTTCACCATCGGAGCGCTCGAAGGCACCCCGATCTCGACGCCCAGCGGCTACCGCATCAGCACCGGCCCCGTCCGGACCGATCAGACGGTGGACTTCGAGTTCGCCTACAACGTCCGGCGCCTCGACGACGGCACGTATCAGCGGGTGCTCATGCCGCGGGCCGCCCTCGGCCTGACCTCGACCAACCAGGTCGACCCCGGCCTCCAGCCGACCGACGCCAACTTCGACGACATCACCCGCGCGCCCAGCAACGGCTACGTGGCCGATTCCGCGGTCCCGGTCGTGCTGGGCGAGCGGCTCTTCGTCCGCTCGCGCGTGATCTGCAGCATCGGCGTGCCGCTGTATGGCAAGCTCGAGATCCTCGGCTTCCAGGACAGTACCGTCACCTTCAAGGTGCTGGCCAACCAGAATTGCGGGTTCAAGGACCTTCTTCCCGGCCTGCCGGCCAACTGAACGCGTGATCGACCTCAAGCGCCTGCGCCACGATCCCGAGGCCAGCCGCGCCTCGCTGCTGCGCCGTCGCGACCCGTCGCTCGGGCCGCTGCTCGACGCGCTGCTGGATCTCGACCGCCAGCGGCGCGAGCTCCTGGTGCAGGTGGAGGCCCTGAAGGCCGAGCGCAACGCCGCAAGCGAGGAGGTGGCTCGGCGGAAGCGCGCCAAGGAGCCGGCCGACGACCTGATGGCCCACCTCAGAGCGAGCGGCGACGAGGTGAAGCAGCTGGACGCGCGCCTTCGCGGGATCGAGGCCGAGCTCGAGCGCCGCGCCCAGGCGGTGCCCAACTTTCCCGCCGACGGTCTCCCCGACGGGGACGCGTCGGCCAACCGGGTCGTGCGGACCTGGGGCGAGCGGCCCGTCTTCGCATTCGAGCCGCGGCCCCACTGGGAGCTGGGCGAGGCGCTCGGCATCCTCGATCTGGCCGCCGGCGCCAAGATCGCCGGCTCGGGCTTCCCGCTCCTACGCGGCCCCGGCGCACGGCTGGTACGGGCACTCAGCGGGTTCATGCTCGACCTCCACACCCGCGAGCACGGCTACGAGGAGGTGTCGCCCCCGTACCTTGCCAACCGGGCCACGCTCACCGGCACCGGGCAGCTGCCCAAGTTCGAGGACGACCTGTACGGCATTCCGTCGGACGATCTCTTCCTGATCCCGACGGCGGAGGTGCCCCTCACCAACATTCACCGCGACGAGATCCTCGAGGCCGCCGATCTGCCGCGCGGCTACTGCGCCTGGACCCCGTGCTTCCGCCGCGAGGCAGGCGCCCACGGCAAGGACACCCGCGGGCTCATCCGGGTGCACCAGTTCGACAAGGTGGAGCTGGTGCGCTTCGCCCGGCCCGAGGAGTCGGACGCGGAGCACGCGCGGCTGACCGGTCACGCCGAGGCGGTGCTGCAGCGGCTGGAGATTCCCTATCGCGTGCTCGAGCTCGCGACGGGCGACACCGGCTTCGGCAGCG
>DASSYY010000082.1:0-5313 GCA_035703025.1 Gemmatimonadales bacterium
GGCTGGCGTTCGCCGCGACGCTTGGCGCCGTCGCGGCCGGCAGTTGGCAACTCGCGGTCCAGCGCACCACCTCGTCGCTCCTGACCGACGAGGTGCTGGCGAGCCATGTCCGCTCACTCATGCCCGGCCACCTGAGCGACGTGGTGTCCTCCGACCAGCACACCGTGAAGCCCTGGTTCAACGGGAAGCTCGACTTCTCGCCGCCGGTGCACGATTTCGCGGGGCGCGGCTACCCGCTGCTCGGGGGGCGGCTCGACTATCTCAACGGGCGGCCGGTCGCGGCCCTGGTGTACGGCCGGCGGCAGCACGTCATCAACGTGTTCGTGTGGCCCACGGCCGGGCCCGAGGCCGCCGCCCCGCCGGTGGAGCGGCGGGGCTACACCGTCCTGCACTGGGCGACGCCGGACCTCGCCTACTGGGTCGCCTCCGATCTCGGGCTCGCCGAGCTGACCGAGTTTGCGCGCCTGCTCCGGCTCGGGGACTCGGCCGCCGCGGCGTCCTGGCCGGCTCGGTGACTTCCTCGGGGCTCAGTTCTCGATCGGCGTCGCCACGAAGGCGAGAATCTCCCCCGTCACGCCGTCCCGCACCCGACCGGTGATCTGTCCGGCGTCGTTGATGTCCTGAGCCGACAGGAGCACGTCCGGAGCGATCGCGACCAGATCATTGAGGTTGGCCAGCACGCCGTTCTGCCAGATGAACGCGCGCGAGCCGCTCGTGCCGCCGAAGGACACGCCGACCACCTGCCCGTGGGAGTTGATGGCGAAGGCCTCGCTGAAGAGATCGCCGGCGAGCGCCTTGAGGTCGTCTGCCTTGGCGGCGCCGTAGACCCACCGGAACGCGCGGGCGATGAACTCGCCCTCGGGGTCGCCGGCGCCGGGCGGGTTGGAGAACCCGACGACGTCGCCCTGTGCGTTGACGTCCATCGGCGTGTGCCAGGCCGTGCCACCCAGGTTGGGAATCTCGGTCGGCTTGCCGTTCTTCTCCCACAACACGGCGTGCCTGGCGCTGAAGCGGCCCACGGCCTGGTCGCAGTCGCCGGAGATGCCGACCACCTGCCCGGCGTCGTTGATGGCCGTGGCAGCCGAGGTGGAGTCGTTGCCGAACGGGCGGAGCTCGGTCGCCTTGATCCTGCCGCTGGTGCCGTCCTTGGGATCCCACACCACTGCACGGAACTGGAGCACCTGCGCGTCGACGCAGGTGGGGTCGTGCACCGCCGTCTCGGCCCAGCCGACCACGTAGCCCCCGTTGTTGACGCCGGTCGCGAAGCTGTGGTTGCCGCCGAGCGCGGGCAGCTCCCGCGTCACGCCGTCCTGCCAGACGAAGCCCCGGCAGATGCGATCGGTGGATTCCAGCAGGAACCCGCCCAGCTCGCAGCTCCAGGCCTCGTCCAGCGGATCCGTCTCGCCCGTCTGGGATATGCCGACCACGATGCCCGCGTCGTTGAGGCCGGGCCAGGGCACCGTGCTGCTGGGTCCGCCCAGCGGCTCGATCGGCGTGAGCACGCCGTCCTTCCAGAGCGCCGCGCGCCGGGTGCCGTTCGGCTGGTTGGACCAGCCCGCTACCCAGCCCTGGGTGTTGATGGCCATGCCCCGGCTCTGCGTGCCGTGGAGCGAGGGGAGCTTGACGACGGTGTACTGGGGAGCGGCGAGCGGGGCGAGAGACTGCTGCGGTTGGGTGACCGGGGCGTCGTCGCAGCCGACCATGGTGGCGAGCAGGGCGGCGCACGTGACATATCGCATGGCATCCTCCGGTGGTGGGAACGGCACGAGCGCACCACGAGCGGAGCGCTCGTCGAGGTTGCCACACCATAGGAGGGGGTCAGCGGGACTGCGCGCCGGTTCCGGACTTCGAACTGCGAGGAGTGGGGGGATCGCCAATTTCGGACCTGGAATGTGCCGCCCTCGCATGCGTCAGGCTGCGAGTCGCCCGGTGCAACTACCTTGGGAGCGCGCTGACGGCGCTCCCCCTCAGAATCGCTCCGCGACGTACCGCTCGAGCGCCCTGCCATCCAGCCGCCCGCCCGCCAACCCGATGTACCCGTCCGGACGCAGCAGGTAGAACGCCGGCGTCGGCACCCCCGCGCGTGCGAGCTCCGCGTCATTGGCGGGATCGTTCGGGACCACGATGGTTCGCAGCAGATCGCCCAGGGCCGGCAGGCCCGCTGCGGGGGCCGCCTGGCCGATCACGATCAGCGTGAAGCAGGTATCGTCGAGCCGGCCGAACAGGTCCTCGGCTGGGCCGTTCGCGGAGAGCTTGAGTCGCAGCCACGGAAAGCGATCGCCGGCGCGGGGGGACGCCTCGGGCAGACCCGGCTGCGTCTCCGAGAGCGGACTCTCGGGATAGTGAATGCCGATCTGGGAGATGGTGCGGAAGGCGACCTGCTGCAGCCGCTTCCGTCGCATGGCCGCCGCCAGGATGTGCGGGACGATGCGCGTCCGGACCCAGCCCGACAGGCTGCTGTCGGAGACCGCGAGCGAGAACGCGCGGTCGGTCGTGCTGAGGAGCCGCTCCGCGACCGGAATCCGCTCGATCTCATAGGTGTCGAGCAGGGCCGGCCGTGCGCGGCCTGAGATCGTCAGTGCCAGCTTCCATCCCAGGTTGTACGCATCCTGCAGGCCGGTGTTCATGCCCTGCGCGCCCACCGGGCTGTGGATGTGCGCCGCGTCGCCCAGCAGGAAGCAGCGCCCGTCGCGGAACCGCTCGGCGCGGCGATGGTGGATGCGGTACGTCGAAAACCAGGTGCATTCCTGCAGCGTCAGGGCGGCGCCCGCCTCCTGGCGGATCGGCGGGATCAGCGCGTCGAGGGTCAGGTCGTCGCGCCCGCGCAGCGCCGGCGGCACGATGCCGACGAGCCGCCAGTGGTCGGTGCCGCGCATCGGGAAGAACAGATGGAAGCCGCCCTGCCAGAGATAGACGTTGAGCTCGTCCGGGACCATCGGCCCGGTGATCCGGGTGTCGGCGACGAAGAAGACGTGCTCGTAGGGCGCGCCGCGAAACGCGATGCCGCTGAGCTCCCGCACCGCGCTGCGGGCGCCGTCGCACCCGGCGACCCAGGCGGCCGAGACCTCCCGCTTCGTTCCGTCGGGCTGCGTCAGCGTGGCGATGACCCGATCCGGCTCCTGCCGGAGCCCGACGAGCTCGGTATTCCACTCGACCGTACCGCCTCCGTTCCGAAGGGCCTCGCCCAGCAGCCGCTCGTTGTCGTCCTGACCCAGGATGAGCAGGAAGGGATAGGGGCTGAGCTCGCGCCCGATGTCCCCCAGCGGGACCCGCGCGGCCCGCCGGCCCCGCGACCACATGTTGGCGCCGGTCGCGCGCTTGCCGAGCTCGAGCGCCTGGCCCGCGATGCCGAGGTGCTGGTAGATCTCGAGCGTGCGGGCCTGCACCCCCAGCGCCCTCGTCTCGCGCGACGGACCGGGATGGCGGTCCAGGATCCGCGCGCGCACGCCTCGCCGGGCGAGCTGGTTGGCGAGCATGAGCCCCGTCGGGCCGGCCCCCACGATCAGGACGTCGGTATCCATGCGCCCTCCAAGGGTCAAAGCCGAGGGAGATCGGTCTTCCCCGTCGGAAATGTCGGGACAATTTGTTGCCTGAGTGCTGGAGGTGCCAGCATCGCCCGCGGCCTGCCCGGCCCGGCCAGGCTGGCCGCTGGACGGACCGCGGGCGATATTGGAGCCGATCCCCTTCTCACATGTGAGCCGCAGAACGGAGCGTGGACCCGTGGCCGAGTCACTCGGGCAACTGAGGACCGCCCTCGCCGACCGCTACCGCCTCGAGCGCGAGGTCGGTCAGGGGGGCATGGCCACCGTCTACCTCGCTCACGACCTCCGGCACGACCGCAAGGTCGCGCTCAAGGTGCTCCGGCCCGAGCTGTCGGCCATCCTCGGCGCCCAGCGCTTCCTGGCCGAGATCAAGACCACCGCCAATCTTCAGCACCCGCACATCCTGTCGCTGTTCGACTCGGGCGAGGCCGACGGGCTGGTGTTCTACGTCATGCCCTATGTCGAGGGCGAGAGCCTCCGCGTCCGGCTGGCACGGGAGAAACAGCTGCCGGTGGATGAGGCCGTGCGGATTGCCCGCGAGGTGGCCGACGCGCTCGACTACGCCCACCGGCACGGCGTGATCCACCGCGACATCAAGCCCGAGAACATCCTGCTGCACGACGGCCGCGCGCTGGTGGCGGATTTCGGCATCGCGCTCGCGGCCGCGCGCTCGGAGGGCGGTACGCGCATGACCGAGACCGGCATGAGCCTCGGCACGCCCTTCTACATGAGCCCCGAGCAGGCCATGGGCGAGCGCGAGATCACCGCCAAGAGCGACGTCTACGCGCTCGGCTGCGTGACCTACGAGATGCTCACCGGCGAGCCGCCGTTCACCGGCCCGACGGCGCAGGCAATCATCGCGCGGGTGATGACCGAGGAGCCGCGCGGGCTCACGATCCAGCGGAAGACGATCCCCCCGCACGTCGAGGCGGCGGTCCTCACCGCGCTGTCGAAGCTGCCGGCGGACCGGTTCGCGACCGCGGCGCTGTTCGCGGAGGCGCTGACCCGGCCGGGTACGGCCACGGTGGCGACGGCGGCCACCCGCGCGGGCAGTGCCATCGTGCGGCCGGCCGCTCCGCTCCGCCGGGCGCTCGCGGCCGCGCCGTGGGGGCTGGCCCTGCTCGCGGTGGCTGCCGCCGGATGGGCCTGGTGGGGGCGGCCCGCCCGGCAGGGCACGACCTGGCAGTACATCGCCTTCGGCGATGACATCTCCCTCAACATCGGAGCCCCCTCGCTGGCGCTTTCGCCCGACGGTGCCAGCCTGGTCGTGCGGGACAACGTCCAGAACGGCACGCTGTGGCTCAAGCGCCCCGGGGCGCTGCACGCGGTCCGCATCGCCGGTACCGAGCGGTCGAGCCATCCGGTCTTCTCCCCCGACGGCCAGTGGGTGCTGTTCCTGGCGGATGGGCGCCTCAGGAAGATCCGGCCCGACGAAGGCGGGGCCGTCACGCTGGCCGACTCGGCGGATGCCGTGCTGGGCGGCGGGACCTGGCTCGACGATGGAACCGTCGTCTATATCGGGCCGTGGTTGAGCGTGCTGTCGCGGGTGAGCGCGACGGGCGGACAGAGCACGGTCGTCATGCGCGACTCGTCGCTGGCTGGGCTCGGATTGGGCTCGCCGACGGCGGTTCCCGGCGCGCGGGGCGTGCTCTTCACCGCCTGCAACTCGGGGTGCGTGACGATGAGCGTCCACGTGCTGGATCTGCGCACGGGGCAGCAGCGGGTGCTGCTCGACGGCGCGGTGACGGCCTGGGCGCTGCCGACCGGCCAC
>DASSYY010000100.1:0-7088 GCA_035703025.1 Gemmatimonadales bacterium
GGAGCGCTGGCGGGCGTGGCCATCGCCGGCGTGGCGGCCGCGCTCGTGCGGAAGGCGGACGCGGCGCAGGTGCCGGCGGCGGACTACCTGGCGCACATCACGGGCCTCCAGTCGGCGCTCGGCGCGGCTGCGGGGAACGACCTGGTGGCGCTGGCGGCCTTCGCGGCGCTGGCGTTTGCGCTCTACCGCGTCGCCGGGCGCTGACGGATGTCCCGGGGGGATGCCATCTCTCCCTCGATCCGTGCCCGCATCATTCACGGTGCGCTCCTCCTGGGGATCATCATGTTTGCGGTGCTGGCGGTCGCCATCCGCGACCGCTCGGTTCCGGCGGAGGCGCTGCCCGATCGGCGGGTGCTGTACGTGGCGTTGACCCTGGTGAGCGCCGTCCTGTTCGGGGCGGCGGCGTTCAGCGTGGGGCGCCTGCCTCCGCCGGCGCGCGGTGCTTCGGAGGACGACTGGTGGGGAGCGAACCTCGGCCGCGTGGTGGTGAGCTGGGCCCTGGTCGAGGCCCCGACCCTGCTCGGCCTGGTCGTGTACACGCTCACGCACGATTTCCGGACGCTGCTCGCCCCGTTCATCGGGCTGCTGCTTTTCGCCAACTACCGTCCCCGACGGCTCCGCGAGCGCTGATGCGGGTCGTGACCCTGCTGCCGGGCGCCACCGAGATCGTCGCGGCGCTCGGCGGCGCCGGATCGCTGGTCGCCATCTCCCACGAGTGCGACTTCCCCGCCTCGGTGCAGCACCTGCCGCGAGTCACCTCCACGCCGCTCGATCCGAGCCTTCCGGGCGCCGCCATCGACGCCGAGGTCCGCCGCCTGCGGGACGCGGGACGCGCCGTGATCGCGATCGAGGCCGGCATGCTCCGGCGCCTCGCGCCCGACCTGATCATCACCCAGGACCTGTGCGAGGTGTGCGCCGTGGCGGAGGGCGCGGTCCACGGGCTGGCCGCCGCGCTCGACCCGCCGCCTCGGGTGCTCGCGCTCACCGGCCGCACGGTAGAAGGCGTGCTGGCCGACATCCGCGCCGTGGCGCACGCCCTGGACCTCGACTCCGAGGGAGACGAGCTCACCGCCGGACTCCGGAGCCGGCTCACCCGGCTCCGGCGCGGCGCGCCGGCCGTCCCGCCCCGGGTCCTCTGCGTCGAATGGCTGGAGCCGCTCTATCTCGCCGGTCACTGGGTGCCCGACCTGGTGGCGGCCGCCGGCGGAGTGGACGTGGGTGCCGTGCCGGGCGCCCATTCGGCGGTGAGCTCGTGGGAGGCCGCCGCGGCACTTCGCCCGGACCTGATCGTGGTCATGCTGTGCGGGTTCTGGGTGGCGCGGGCGCGGGCCGAGCTGGATGCCCTTCGCGACGCCGCGGCCGGCCGGCTGCTCGCGTCCGCTCCGGTCTGGGTGCTCGACGGCAACGCCTACACGTCCCGACCGGGACCCCGAATCGTCGACGGCGCCGAGCGCCTGCAGGCGGCGATGCGCGGTGAGGAGCGGACCGGGCGGAGCCGATGGCTGCCGGCCCGGTGAGCGTCGGGATCGTTCGGGTCGAGGGCGACCGGATGCTGCACGAGGTGCGCGAGCTGTTCGAGGAATACGCCCGCTCCCTCGGCGTCGACCTCGCCTTCCAGGGGTTCGCGGAGGAGGTGGCGGGGCTGCCCGGCGAGTACGCGCCGCCCGCGGGTGCGTTGCTCCTGGCGCAGGAGGGGTCGGTCGCGGCCGGCTGTGTGGCCGTCCGGCCGCTCGAACCGGGCATCTGCGAGATGAAGCGGCTCTACGTCCGTCCCTCGTACCGCGGCTCGGGCCTCGGGCGCCGGCTGGCCGAAGCGGCGGTCCGGGAGGCCGCCGCGGCGGGCCACCAGCGCATGCGACTCGACACGCTGGAGGCGATGAGGCCCGCCCGGGCACTGTACCAGGCCCTCGGCTTCCGGCCGATTCCCGCCTACCGGTACAACCCGTTGCCCGGGGCCGAATTCCTGGAGCTGGAACTGCCGCTCGCCCGGGGGTAGACAACCGGACGCGTGGCCGCGACCTTTGGCGGTCCCTCGACCCAGACCGACTGATGACACCCGAATCGCTCGCCTTTCTCAAGTCGCTGCTCGACACC
This sequence comes from Gemmatimonadales bacterium, assembly GCA_035703025.1. Classification (GTDB taxonomy): domain Bacteria; phylum Gemmatimonadota; class Gemmatimonadetes; order Gemmatimonadales; family GWC2-71-9; genus CAVVWJ01. The sequence goes on from DASSYY010000100.1 coordinate 2,095, forward strand.
CCCGGCCCCTCGGCCTTCGAAGCGGCTCCCGCCCGCGTCTGGCGAGCCGAGGCGCAGCGGTTCGCCGGACACGTGCGGGCCGACGTGGCCGGCAATTCGTTCGCCACGCTCGATGGTGACGGGCGCCCGCGGGTCATGCTCGCCGGGCACATCGACGAGATCGGCGTGATGGTGAGCCACATCGACGACGACGGGTTCGTCAGCTTCGACACCATCGGCGGATGGGATCCCCAGGTGTTCGTGGGCCAGCGCGTGCGCCTGCTCGGCCGGCAGGGGCCCGTGCTGGGCGTGGTCGGCAAGAAGGCCATCCACCTCATGGACAAGGACGATCGGGAGAAGGTCTCGAAAGTCGAGGACCTCTGGATCGACATCGGCGCCGCCGGCCGCGCCGAGGCCGAGCGGCAGCTCCGGATCGGAGACCCCGGCGTGCTCGCGGCGGGCGTGCTGGAGTTTCCCAATGGCCGCCTGGTGAGCCGGTGCATCGACAACCGGATCGGGGCCTTCGTGGTGCTCGAGGCGCTCCGGCTCCTGGCGTCCGACGGCCCCCGGACCGGCGCCTCGGTGACCGCCGTCGCCACGACCCGCGAGGAGATCGCGGCCACCGGCGGCGGCGCGCGCTCGTCGGCGGCGATGCTCGAGCCCGACGTGGCCATCGTCATCGACGTGACCCACGCGACCGACTACCCCGGCATCGACAAGCGCCGGCACGGCGACTACCGCCTCGGCGGGGGTCCGGTCCTGTCGCGCGGCGCCTCGGTGAGCGAGCTCGTGTTCGAGCGCCTCGCCGAGGCGGCGGAGGCGGAGCAGATTCCCTATACGATCGAGGCCGCCTCGCGGGACACCCACACCGACGCCGAGGCCATCTTCAACGCCCACCGGGGCGTGGCCACGGCGCTGGTGTCCGTGCCCAACCGGTACATGCACAGCCCCAACGAGATGATCGCGCTGGAGGACCTGGACCGGACCGCCCGGCTGCTCGCGGCCTTCGTGCGCCGACTCGCCCCCGACACCGACTTCGTGCCGCGCTGAGCGGCGTGGTAGCTTTCGACCGTATGACCGTACGTTTCCTTTCCGTCGCGCTGGTCCTCTCGGGCCTGAGCGCGGCCGTCCCGCTGGCCGCCCAGCAGATGGGCACGGCCCCGCGCGAGGAGCCGCGCCCGGTCATCCTACCGGTCCTTCCACTCGACGACATCAAGTTCCTGAGCGATGACCGCCTCGACGGCCGGCTGACCGGCAGCCCGGGCGCCGACACCGCCGCCGCCTACCTGGCCCGCCGGTTCGAGGCGGTCGGGCTCCAGCCCGCGGCGGGCGGGTGGTTCCAGACGTTCACCATCGCGCGGGACGCGCCGGTCGCCCAGCACGCGCACGTGGCGGGGCTCAAGGGCAGCAACGTGATCGGCCTGTTGCCCGGCCGGGACCCGATGCGGCGGAACGAGGCGGTGATCGTCGGCGCGCACTACGACCACCTCGGGCTCGGCGGGTTCGGCAGCCTCGACCCCGACAGCACCGGCAAGGTCCACAACGGCGCCGACGACAACGCGTCCGGCGCGGCCATGCTGATCGAGATCGCCGAGCGGCTGGCCCTGGCCCCGCCGGCCCGGACGGTGGTGTTCATCGCGTTCAGCGGCGAGGAGCTGGGCCTGCTCGGATCGTCGTACTACGTCAAGCAGCCGATCTATCCGCTCTCGACGACGCTGGCGATGATCAACCTCGACATGGTGGGCCGGCTCCGGCAGAAGCGGCTCATCGTGTACGGCTCGCGGACCGCCAAGGAGTTCCCGGCCCTGCTCGATTCGCTGAACTGGCACGCCGGATTCGATCTCCACGCCCAGGGCGACGGCTACGGACCCAGCGACCAGAGCTCGTTCTACGCCGCCGGCCGCCCCGTGCTGCATTTCTTCACCGACCTGCACGAGGACTACCACCGCACCACCGACGACTGGCAGAAGATCAACGTCGAGGGATTCGGGCAGGTGGCGACCTTCGTCACCGGGCTCGTGACGGCGCTGGCCAACCGGCCCGGACCGCTCACGCCGGTGACGGCCCCCCCGCCCGCGCCTGCCGGCACCGGCGACTCGACGCTGGCGTCGGGGACGCCGGGATACGGCGCCTACCTGGGCACCGTGCCCGACATGACCGACAGCCCCGGCGGGGTGCGGCTGCTGGGGGTGAGAGCCGGAAGCCCGGCCGAGAAGGCCGGGCTCCGCGGCGACGACATCATCACGAGGATCGGCGACATGAACGTGCCCGACCTGCAGGCGATGACCGAGGCGCTCCGGGCCCACCAGCCGGGCGACACCGTGGACATCGTCGTGAAGCGCGGCAAGGACGTCACCACGCTCCGGGCCACGCTCGGCTCGCGGGGGAGCTGACCGATGCCGGTCCTCGAGGCCGATCGCGTCATCGCCGCCCTCCGCGGCGCGTTCGCCCGCGACGCCGGCCGGGTGGAGCTGCTGAAGGTGGCGGCGGAGAAGATCCGCGGCGCCGGTGCGCCCTACACCTCGGTCTACATGTACATGCTCCACGGCGAAGAGCTGGTGCTGGAGGCCTACGCGGGGCGGGAGACCGACCACACCCGCATCGCCGTCGGGCAGGGGGTCTGCGGCACCGCGGTGGCCACCGGAGCGGACCAGAACGTGCCCGACGTGCGGGCCATCACCAACTACATCGCGTGCAACACCTGGACCCGTTCGGAGCTGGTCGTGCTCATCCGGCGCGGCGCCACGATCCTGGGCCAGATCGACGTGGACAGCGACGTCCCCGACCCGTTCACGCCCGATGAGGAGGCGGCGGTCCGGAAGGTGGCGGACGCCCTCGCCGTCCTGCTCTGACCCGCGCGGGCCAGGCTCCGGCATGCGCGCGTGGTCGTCCGCCCGGTACACCGTCCCGCTGCCTGACGGCCACCGTTTCCCCATCGCCAAGTACGCCCGGATCCGCGACGAGATCGTAGCTCGGGGTGTGCTCGCCGCGGGCGCGATCGTGGAGCCCGACCGCGCCGACCGGTGGGCGCTCGAGCTGGTGCACACCCCCCGCTACGCCGATGCCGTGCTCGCGGGAACGCTCACGCCGGCGGAGGTCCGGCGCCTCGGCTTTCCCTGGAGCCCCGATCTGCGGGAGCGGTCGCTCCGCACGGTGCAGGGCACGCTCGAGGCCGCGCGCGACGCGCTCGAGATCGGCCTCGGCATCAACCTCGCCGGCGGCACCCACCACGCCTTCGCCGATCACGGCGAAGGCTTTTGCGTCTTCAACGACGTGGCGATCGCGATCCGGGTGCTCCAGCGCGAGGGGCGGCTGGGACGCGTGGCGATCATCGACCTGGACGTGCACCAGGGCAATGGGACCGCGCGCATCTTCGCCGACGACCCCGACGTCTTCACTTTCTCGATGCACGGTGCCCGCAACTATCCCTTCCGGAAGGAGCGGAGCGCACTCGACGTCGAGCTCGAAGACGGCTGCCAGGACGCGGCCTATCTCGCCGCGCTCGACACCCATCTCGGGCCGGCGCTCGACGCCGCGCGTGCGGAGCTCGTGTTCTACCTGGGCGGCGCGGACCCCTACGCCCACGACCGGTTCGGGCGGCTGGGTCTGACCGTCGCCGGCCTGCTGGAGCGCGACCGCCGGGCGTTCGACGCCTTCCGCCGCCGGGGGCTCCCCGCCGTCGTCACGATGGCCGGCGGGTACGCCCGCGAGCTGGAGGACGTGGTCACGATTCAGGCCAACATGGTCGAGGCCGCGCTGGTCGCCTATGCCTGACGCCGGCGACGCGCGGGAAGCGACGGTCGCGGTGCGGGGCGTCAGCATCTTCGTGCGGCGCGTGGGCACGGGACCGCCGGCCGTGGTGCTCCACGGAGGGCCCGGCGCGCACCACGACTACCTCCTGCCCGGTTTCGACGCGCTCGCCGACGGACGCGAGCTGATCTACTACGACCAGCGCGGCGGCGGCCGGTCGCCGGTCGCGCGCGACGTGCCGGTGGGATGGACCGAGCAGGTGGCCGACCTCGAGGCGTTACGAGGCATCTGGGGGCTCGAGCGGCTGACGCTCGTCGGCTACTCGTGGGGCGGCCTGCTGGCGCTGCTCTACGCCCTGTCCCATCCCGGCCGGGTCGGACGCCTGGCCCTGGTGTCCTCGGCTCCGGCGTGGCGGGCCGCCCGCGAGCAGTTCGAGAGCGTGTTCGCCCGGCGCAACGTCGACCCCGCGTTCCAGGAGGCGCGGCGGCAGCTCCGCGAGAGCGGGCTCCGCGAGCGCGATCCCGCCGCCTTCCAGCAGCGCATCTTCGAGCTGTCGGTCGCGCCCTACTTCTTCGATCCGGAGCGGGCGCGCGACCTCACGCCCTTCCGCGTCACCGGCCGGACCCAGCAGGAGGTCTGGCAGAGCCTCGGGGACTACGACCTCCGGCCCCGCCTCCCCGAGCTCCGAGGGGTCCCCGCGCTCGTGGTGCACGGCGAGAACGACCCGATCCCCATCGAGGCGGCACGGACGGCGGCCGGACTGATCGGCGCGGGATTTCACGCCCTGCCCCGGTGCGGACACGTGCCGTATGTGGAGGCGTTCGAGCCCTTCCGGGCGCTAGTCGGCGGCTTCCTCTGACCTGCTATCTTCCGGCATGGCCCGACCCACCCCGTTCGACCTGGTCTTCGCGCGCACGGCCGAGACCGTGTTTCCCCTGGTTCGCGCCGCGCTCGAGCGAGGCGGCCACGACCCCACCGACCGCGATGCCTTCCTGATGGTGCCCGAGGTCGTGTCGCTGCTGCACGACCTGCGGCCCGAGGAGGGGATCGGGGAGGGAATGGACCAGCTGGTCGCCCTCGCGCACCACGCCTACCTGCTGTGGCATGCGGGCGCGCTCACGCTGCCGATCGCGGCCGACCGCCTCGCCGCCTTGCTGACGCCGCCGGCGCCCGCGTCCCCCGCCCTGGACGAGCCGCCGCGCGCGTTCTACGCCCAGCTGCTGGACCGCCAGGTATGGGCCCGGGTGATCGACGACGAGGCGGCC
>DASSYY010000118.1:0-9026 GCA_035703025.1 Gemmatimonadales bacterium
CGGCGTCAACGCCGCGGTCTCGGGCGAGAGCACCATTCTGCGCCGGGACATCAACCTCGGCATCGCCGTCGCCCTCGATTGGGGGCTCATCGTCCCGGTCATCAAGCACGCCGACGAGCTCTCGCTGCTGGGCGTGGCACGCGCCATCAACGACCTCGGCGAGCGCGCGCGCACCAAGAAGCTGAGTCCCGACGACGTCCAGCGTGGCACGTTCACGATCACCAACCCGGGCGTGTTCGGCTCGGTCATCGGCACGCCGATCATCAACCAGCCGCAGGCCGCGATCCTCTGCGTCGGATCGATCGAGAAGCAGCCGGCCGTCGTCACCGTGGACGGCGCCGACAGCCTCGGGATCCGGACCAAGGGCATGCTCGCGCTGGCCTTCGACCACCGGATCGTGGACGGCGCCGACGCGGATCGCTTCATGGCCGAAGTGAAGCGCATGCTGCAGGAGTTCCCCGAGGCCGCGGTCTGACATGGCCCGCACGCTCACCGTCTCGCGGGTGACGGTGCGGGCGGGCCGGGAAGCGGAATACCTGTCGACCGTGCGCGAGCTGGCGGCGCTGCACGAGGCGCGGGGGCGGCATCTGTGGGTGTTTCGTCGGCCGGGTGCGGCCGACGTCTTCCTCGAGTGCAGCGAGAGCGGGGCCGCGTCGAGCCACCGCGCCGTCGCGGCGCCGCCCGAGGACGAGCGCCGGCTGGAGGCGCGGCTCCGTGCCGTGGCCGACTACGAGCCGGGCGCCTGGGACCTGTGGGAAGAAGTGAGGAGCGATACGTAGATGCCGAGACGGATCATCGAGGCAAACGGCGCCGAGTGGGAGGTCGCCGTGAGCGGCCGGTCCACGCAGTACACCAAGGACGAGTTCGGGCTGGTGTTCAGCCGCGGCACAGGCGCCGGCCGGGAGCAGCGCGTCGCGCGCTATACCCCCCTCGGCGCCAAGAGCCGTGAGCTGTCCTTGAGCCAGCTCAGCGACCAGGAGCTGCGCGAGCTGCTGAGCCACTCGCAGCCGTCCTGGACCGCACCCGAGATGGGGTACCGCCGCTGACCGCCTCGGGCGTGCCCTCGGGGGCCGGGCTGGTGGACCTGCACGTGCACTCCACGGCGTCCGACGGGAGTCTGCCGCCGGAGCGCGTGGTGGAGCGCGCGCGCGGGGCTGGGCTCGCGGCCATCGCCCTCACCGACCACGATACGGTGGCAGGGGTGCCGGCGGCGGTGGCCGCGGGCGCCCGCCTGGGACTGCGGGTGGTCGGCGGGTGCGAGTTCAGCTCGGCCGCGCCCTGGGGCGAGATGCACGTGCTGGGCTACTTCCTGCCGTCGGATTCCGCTGCGCTCGAGTCCTTCCTGGAGCGCTGCCGGGCCGACCGGGTCCGCCGCGGGCGCGAGATGGTGACCCGGCTGCAGCGCCTCGGCGTCCCGCTCGAGTTCGACGACGTGCTGCGGCAGTCGAAGGGTGCCGCAGTCGGCCGGCCCCACGTGGCGCGGGCAATCGTGACGCAGGGCAGCGCCATCGACGTGTCCGACGCGTTCGACCGCTACATCGGCCGCGGCCGGCCCGCGTTCGTGGACAAGACGCTGCCCACCTTCCGCGAGATCGCGGACCTGGTGCACTCGGTGCGCGGGCTGGTCTCGGTGGCGCATCTCAAGGAGCGGGGCACACGCTCGTTCCTGGAGCGGCTCAAGCGCGAAGGCCTCGACGCGGTCGAGACCCGGCATCCGAGCCACTATCCGGAGCTTCGCGCCCGGCTGACCGACATCGCGATGCGGCTCGGGCTGCTCCGGACCGGGGGCAGCGACTGGCACGGCGACCCCGAGCCCGGCGAGACTCACGGCGCGCTCGGTTCCCAGGACGTGCCGCTCGAGTGGCTGGAGCGCCTCGAGGAACTGCGGGCCGGCCCGCCGGCGCCCGTGGCCTCGTGAGCGGGCTGATCGCAGCCGGCCACTCCGCGCCGGACTTCACCGCCCCCGCCTCCGACGGCCGCGTCTACCGCCTGCGCGAGCTGCTGGGCGAAGGGCTCGTGCTCCTGGCGTTCTACCCGGGAAACGATACGCCCGGCTGAAATCGCCAACTGTCCGCCGTGCGCGACGACCTGCCCCTCTACGCCCGCCATCGCATCCGCCCGTTCGGGGTCAACCCGGCGTCCGCCGAGAGCCATGCCGGATACGCCGAGCGGCTGCGGTTGACCTTTCCGCTGCTGTCGGACCCTGACCTGGAAATGACGCGGGCGTACGGCGCGCTCCGGCCGGACGGGCTCACGATTGCGCGCTCGGTCGTCCTGATCGAGCAGGACGGGACCGTCGTGTACAGTCAGGCGGGCGCGCCGAGCGCCACCATCGTTCTCGAAGCCCTGAGGTGAGCATGGCCCCCGCGTTCGATTTCTCCGGGAAGGTGGTGCTGGTGACCGGCGTTGGGCGCGCCGGGCAGATCGGCAACGCGGTGGCGCTGGCATTCGGCACGGCCGGCGCCAGCATCGTGGCCTGCGACGTCAACGCCGTCGGCGTCACCGAGCGGGTGCGGGAGTTCGCGGCGCAGGGCGTCGACGCCCGGCCCTGCGCCGGCGACCTCACCGAGCCCGACATCGCGGCGCTCGCCGTCGAGACCGCCATGCGGCACTTCGGCCGGCTCGACGTGGTGGTGAACGTGGCCGGCGGGCTCACCACGTACGGGCCGCTGGAGCAGCTCACCGTGAAGGACGTGGACCGCGAGCTGGCGATCAACCTGAAGACCACGGTGCTGGTCTCCCAGGCGGCCATCGCGGCGCTGGCCCGGACCCAGGGCTGCATCATCAACTTCGCGTCGATCGCGTACTTCTCTCCGCAGAGCCCGATGGCGGTCTACTCCGCTGCGAAGGCCGCGGTTGCCGGGTTCACCCGGAGCCTGGCCCTGGAGCTGGCCGACCGGAACATCCGGGTCAACGCGGTGGCGCCGGGCATGGCGCGCACCGGCGACAACGTCGCGGCGGCGGGGCAGGGGGCGGCCTACGTGGAGATGGAGGATCTCACCCGCGGTGTGCTGGCGTTGGCCGTGGGCGGTCCGGGCGCTCCGACCGGCGAGATCGTGCCGATCGCGCCGCGCGGCGCGAGCTGATGCGGCTCGACGGCCGCGTCGCGCTCGTGACCGGCGCCGGGCGCCGGCTCGGCCTGGCGATGGCCCGCGCCCTGGCGGGCCGGGGCATGACCCTGGCGATCCACTACAACAGCTCCGGCTCGGGCGCCGCCGCGCTTCGTGACGAGATCGTGGATGCGGGCGGACAGGCGGCCTGCTTCGCGGCGGACCTCCGCGACCCGGTCGCCGCCGCCGAGCTGCCGCGCCGCGTCGCGGCGGAGCTCGGCGGGCTCGACGTGCTGGTCAATTCCGCCGCCGTCATGCTGAAGCGATCGTTCGAGGCCACCACGCCGGCGGAGTACGACACGGCGCTGGAGCTCAACCTGCGGTCGGTCTTCTTCGTCACCCAGGGCGCGGCGCCGGCCCTGCGGGCGGCCCGCGGCAAGGTCGTGAACATGGCCGACCTGAGCGGGCTGCAGCCCTGGCCGGGATATGCGGCGCACTCGCTGAGCAAGGCCGGCGTCGTCATGCTCACGCGCGTGCTGGCCGTCGCGCTGGCGCCCGAGGTGACCGTGAACGCCATCGCCCCGGGCGCGGTGCTCGTGCCTGAGGAGTACGATGCCGAGGAACGGGACCGGCTGGCCCGCACCACGCCGCTCCGCCGGCTGGGCACGCCCGACGACGCGACCGCCGCGCTCCTCTACCTGCTCGAAGGCGGCGATTTCGTGACGGGCGAGGTGCTGGCGGTCGATGGCGGGCGACACCTCCGCTAGCCTCGCCTTCGGCGAGGTGGTCATCGTCGGCGGCGGCTGCTACGGGACGTTCTACGCCGGCCAGCTCCTGCGGGCACGGGCGCGCGGCGCGGTCCGTTGGCGCCGCCTGCTGCTGGTGGACCGCGACAGCGGCTGCCGGGCGGCCGGGGCCATCGCCGGGGCGGACGGCGTCGAGCTGGTGGTCGAAGAGTGGGGGGCGTTCTTCGATCGCTACCTGGCCGCCGCCGCGCCCGCGTCCCACGCGCCCGACGCCGTGGTCCCCTCCCCGCTCATGCCGCATCTCATGTACGAGTGGCTCCTGCGCCGTGCGCGGGAACGCTGGCCCGGCCGCGAGGTCGGGCCGCGCCCGGTGTCGCAGGGGCCGGGCACGCCGTACGACGTGCAGGCGCCCGACGGCACCCGGTACGTCTCGTTCGCCGACTGGCTCTGCCCGGTGCACTGCATCGAGCCGGCCACCTGCCCGATGATCCGGGCGCCGCGCACGTGGGAGATGGGCGACGCCATGGCGGAGCTGGCCCGCCGGCTCGACGCGGTGCATCCCACGCGCGGTCCCGTTCTCTTCACCTGCCGGCACCGGGTGTACGGTGTGGGCATGTTCGACGTCTCGACCGTGCTGGAGGGCGATGACCTCGTGGCCCGGGCTGGGGCGGATGGGACGGCCGTGGACGTTCTGGTGGGGACGGTCTCGGCCTGTCACGGGGCGGCCAGCCTGCTGCATCTCGGGCGGACGGCTGACGGCCGCCACCCGGTCCGGGAACCGGCCGCCCCCGCCCGGGGTTGAGGTGCGGTAACCCAGTGGCGCCCTATATTTCACCCAACCTGACGACGGGGAACGGGATGACGCACGTCGAGGAGTTCGAGCTGATCATCGTCGGCGGCGGCCCCGCGGGGCTGTGCGCGGCCATGTACGCGGGGCGCGGCATGCTCAAGGCCGTCCTGCTGGAGCGCGGCGTGCCCGGCGGCGAGCTGCTCAACACCGAATGGATCGACGACTACCCGGGCTTCGAGCATATCCTCGGCCGGGAGCTCGCCCAGAAGATGGCGGCCCACGCCGCCGCGTTCGGCGCCGACATCCGTCAGGAGAACGTCGAGGCCATCTCCCGCCGCGACGACGGGGTGTTCGAGATCACCACCACGGGCGGGACGATCTACCAGGCGCCGGCGGTGATTCTCACGGCCGGCGGCACTCCCACCAAGCTGGAGGTCCCCGGCGAACTGGAGTACGCCGGACGCGGGGTCTCGTACTGCGCCGTGTGCGACGGCGCCTTCTTCAAGGGCGAGACCATCGCGGTGGTCGGCGGCGGGGATGCCGCGGTCGAGGAGGCCGAGTACCTCACCCGGTACGCGGAGAAGGTCTACGTCATTCACCGGCGCGATGAGTTCCGCGCGTCGAAGATCCTGCAGGAGCGGCTGTTCGCCAATCCCAAGATCGAGGTGATCTGGAACAAGCGGGTGCGCGAGCTCGTCGGCACGCCGGCCGGGCTCCAGTCGCTCCGGCTCGAGGACACGGTCACCGGCGACATGTCGACGCTCCAGGTCACCGGCTGCTTCGTCTTCATCGGCTTTCGCCCCAACTCCGGGCTGGTCAAGCAGCACTTCGCGCACGACGCGAGCGGCTACATCATCACCGACGACCGGATGATGACCTCCATTCCCGGTCTCTTCGCCGCCGGCGATCTGCGCGTACAGCTCACCCGCCAGGTCACCACCGCGGTCGGCGACGCCACGACGGCAGCCATCGCCGTCGAGAAGTACCTGAAGGAACGGCAGAGCGGTGTCCTGGGAGTCAAGGTCGGTGTCTGAGCTGGAGGTCGTCGCACTGCCCAACGGACAGCTCGCCGAGAACTGCTACCTGGTGGCCGACCGGCGCACCCGCGAGGCGGTGATCATCGATCCCGGCGAGGAGCCGGCGATGTTCCTGGCCGAGCTCGATACCCGCGCCTGGACCCTGCGCGCGATCTGGCTCACCCACGCCCACGTCGACCACATCATGGGGGTCGGCGCGGTGCGCGGCGCGACCGGCGCGCCGATCCATCTGCACCCCCTCGACCGTCCGATCTACGACGCGCTGCCGCAGTTCGGCGCCTGGCTCGGCAAGCGGCTCGAGGCGCCGCCGCCGCCGGACGTGGCGCTAGAGCCGGGCACGCAGCTCCGAGTCGGCCGGTTCGGCTTCGACGTGCGCTTCACGCCGGGGCACTCGCCGGGCAGCGTGAGCTTCGTCGGGCACGACATGGTGTTCGGGGGCGACGTGCTGTTCAACGGGTCGGTCGGCCGCACCGACCTGCCCGGCGGGGACGCCGCCACGCTCATGGCCACGATCCAGACCCAGTTCCTCTCGCTGCCCGACTCCACGGTCGTGCACAGCGGCCACGGACCGGACACGACCATCGGCGTGGAGCGGCTGACCAATCCGTTTCTCACCGGAGCAATTCCGCTTGGATAGAGCGGTCGGGCGGTCAGGCTGTCAGGCGGTCGGAGGGGCGGGGGAAATCACCCGACCGGCCGACCGCCTGTCCGTCCGACCGCCCGAGTGCAACCGCTGTGGCTTCGAGGTGCCCGTCCGGGCGTGGGGCTGCAAGAACCCGTGCCCCAACTGCGGAACCGTCTACCCGCTCGGGGACTGCTCTGACTGACACGACCGCCGGCGGGATCCCCGATCTCGAGGTGACCGTCACGGCGGGCGCCCGGGTCTCGCTGGACATCTCCCGCATCGAGCTGCCTCCGCGCCTCCGCCCCGGCGCGGCGCTCGCCGTGCTCGACATCACCGAGTTCTTCGGCGAGACCACCGGCGGCGTCCGCACCTACCTGCTGCAGAAGGCGCGCTACGTTCAGCGGCGGGCCGAGCTGCGGCAGACGATCGTGGTGCCCGGCGCGCGCGACGAGATCCTCGAGGCGAGCGGTGTCCGCTGCTATCGGCTCCACGGGCCGTCGGTCCCCACCCAGAAGCCCTACCGTTTCATGCTGGCCACCCGGTCGACGAGCCGGATCGTGGCGCACGAGCGGCCCGATCTGATCGAGGTCGGCAGCACCTGGTTCGCGCCGTGGCTGGTACATCTCGCCACCCGCCGTGTCGACGTGCCCGCCGTGTGGTTCTATCACAGCAACTTTCCGCGGGTCATCGCCCCGTGGCCCGAGCGGGCGAGCGGCGCGCGCCGTGCCGGGGCGGAGTTCGCCTGGGGATACGTCCGCCGGCTCGGCCGCATGGTGCGCGCGACGCTGGCGCCCTCGGACTTCGTGGCCCGGGAGCTGGAGCGGGCCGGGGTCGAGCGGGTGGTGCGCGTCGGGCTGGGCGTCGACCTCGAGCGCTTCCACCCCGACCGGCGCCTGCACGCCGCGGAGACGAGGCGGCGGCACGGTCTCCCCGAGGGTCCGCTCGCGATCTACGTCGGTCGCCTCGCCTCGGAGAAGGAGGTGGACCTCCTCCTCGACGCGTGGCCCGAGGTCGAGCGGCGGACGGGGACCCGGCTGGTGCTGGTGGGCGACGGCCCCAGCGGTCGGCGGTTGCGGCGCCGCGCGGGGAGCGAGCGCATGCACTGGCTGCCGTTCCAGCAGGACCGCGACCGGCTCGCCGACCTGCTGGCCGCGGTGGACCTGGCGGTCGCGCCGTGCTCGATCGAGACCTTCGGCCTGTCCGCGCTCGAGGCGCTCGCGAGCGGCACGCCTCTGCTGTCGGCCGATCGGGGCGGGGTGGCGGAGACCGTCGGGCGCTCGGGTGCGGGAGCGGTGTTCGCGGCGGGCGATGCCGGCTCGCTGGCGGAGCAGGCCGAGCGGCTGCTGCGGGGTGATCTCGCCCGGCTCGGCGCAAGCGGCCGCCGGTACGCCGAGGCGGATCACGGTTGGGACGCGGTGCTCGACCGGATCTTCGACGTGTACCGCGACATTCTCGCCGGGTGAGCCTGCTCGTTTCCATCCACGACGTCACGCCGGCGCTGACCGACGGCGTCACGCGGCTCTGGACGCTCTGCGCCGGGCGCGGAGTCCGCCCGGCACTGCTCGTGGTGCCCGACTGGCACGGCCAGTGGCCGCTGGAGTCGTACCCGTCGTTCGTCGACTGGCTCCGCGCCCGGGTGGATGACGGCGCCGAGATCGTCCTGCACGGCGAGCGGCACGACGAGGTGGGGCTGCCCCGGAGCCTGGGCGACAGCGTGCGGGCCTGGGGCCGCACCGCGAGGGAGGGCGAGTTCCTGACGCTCGGCGCCACCGAGGCGCGCGAGCGGATCGCGCGTGGGCTCGCGCGGCTGCGTGCGCTCGGGCTCGAGCCCGTCGGCTTCGTGCCGCCGGGGTGGCTGGCCAGGAGCGAGGGCCACGATGCGGTCGGCGGCGCGGGGCTCGGCTTCAGCGAAGACGACCGCGCCATCCACCTGTTCCCGTCCGGCCGGCGGCTCAGGTCTCCGGTCGTGCGGTGGAGCGCCCGCACTGCGGTCCGGGCCTACGGCTCGATCGCGGTAGCCCGTGCTCGCTGGACGCTCCAGCGCCGTGTCGGGGTGCCGCGCATCGCCTTTCATCCGCAGGACCTCGACCACCCCGCCACGGCGGCCGCGCTCGGCCCCACGCTCGACCGCTGGCTGGCGCGCCACTCGCCCATCTCCTACTCGGCGCTGCGGGCGTGAGCCCCGTCTCCGCCCATCTCCTGGGTCTCGGGCTCGTCGGGCTCGATCTGCTCGCGCGCGCGTGGCGCATCCAGTGGATCGTGCAGGGGCTGGGCCACCGGATGTCGCTGCGGGACTCCTTCATCGTCAACGCCTTCGGCGACGCGGCCTGCGCACTCACGCCGCTCCGGATCGGCGGGGAGCCGGCGCGGCTGGCCGGCATGTTGCGGAGCCGCGTGCCGGCGACCGCGGCCTTCGTCGCCATCAGCCTGGAGGTGCTCGCGGCCTGGCCGGTGATCATCGTGGCGGCCGGGTGGCTCGCCTGGCGGTATGCGCCGGCCTGGTGGCTGCTGGCCGGCCCGCGGCTCGCCGCCGCGGCGGCGGATGCGTGGCCATGGGTCGTGGCCGTGGTGGTCGCGAGCGTGCTGGCGTGGCGGGCGGCGCGGAAGGTGGCCTCGCCGGCGGCGCACCAGTTGCGCCGGCCGATCAGACGGGCGATGGTCTACTGGCGCCGCATGCCGCGCTGGCCGCTCGTGGCCAGCATCCCGATGAGCTTCCTCAACCTCGCCACCCGGGTGGCCATCCTGCCCGTGCTCGCGCTCACGCTGCCGAGCCCGCCG
>DASSYY010000204.1:0-8944 GCA_035703025.1 Gemmatimonadales bacterium
GAGACAGAGAACGATCGGCATGCGCTCCTCGAGCTCCACGACGCGTCGCACCCACGACTCCACGTCGACCGGCCGGAGGACCGGCTTCGGAAGCTGCGCCAGTCGCGCGTAGGCCTGGAGAAACCGGCTCAACGATCCCGAACGACCCTCGATCACGTCCAGACCGTGCAGCGCTTCCTGCTCCCAGTCCGGCGACCTCGGCTCACGCTTGAGGACGCGCTGCAGGCTCCGCGCGATGGACTTGATCGGCGCGAGCGAGTTGTTGATCTCGTGGCCGAGCACCCGTACGATACGCTGCCAGGCGGAGCGCTCCTCCGCCCGCAGCACCCGGCTCAGATCGGAGAGCACCAGCAGCCGGTGCGGCAAACCGTCCTGGCGGAAAATACTCCCCCGCAGTTCCCACCGCCCAGTGCCGCCGGGGAAGGCCGCCTCGACCGTGCGGGGAGTCTCCCCCTCCAGACAGTCGGCGAGGCCCAGCGCATCCGCGCCGAGGCCCAGCAGCCGCTCGGCGGGCTGATCCAGCAGCCGCTCCCCGCCCCGGTTCACCAGCCGGAGCCGCTGGGCGCCGTCGAAGGCGAAGACGGCGACGTCGATCTCTTCCATGACCCGGCGCAGGAGGGCCGTGGCCTCGAGCGCGTGGCGTCGCTGCCCGCGGAGGGTCTCGCTCAGGGTATTGATCTCGAGCAGTGCCAGGCTCAGGCCGTCGTCGGCGCGGGCGCCCCGGGCGCGGATCGAGTAGTCGCCCTCGCGGAGGGCGGCGAGCAGGTTGGCGATCGTCTGCAGCGGCCGCAGCACCCGCTCCCGGACCATCGCCGACCCGACCAGCCAGACCCCGACGACGATGAGCGAGAGCGTGACCTTGGTGCGCAGCGGCTGGGGACCGGTCCAGAGCAGCCAGCTGGCCAGCAGCACGGCAGGGAGACCAGCGAGCAGCGCCGCGATGAAGACCCGCGACTCGTGACCGGCGGGCCGACGCCGCCGGTCAGAGCCCATGATGCTGCAGCCGACGATAGAGCGCGCTCCGGCTCAGCCCCAGCGCCTTGGCCGCCTGGCTGACGTTGCCCCCGTGGCGCTCGAGCGCCTTCCGGATCAGGACGCGCTCGACCTCCTCGAGCGGCAGGTCCTCGAGCCGGACCGTGGCGCCGCCGCCGCGGAGACCGAGATCGGCCGCGCGCAGGCGGGTCCCCTGCGCGAGCAGCACCGCGCGCTCGATCGTGTGGTCGAGCTCCCGCACGTTGCCCGGCCACGCGTGGGATTCGAGCGCGACGAGCACCTCGGGCTCGAGGCCGGCGATCGGCTTGCGGTAGCGGTCGGCGTAGCGGGCGAGGAAGTGGGCGGCGAGCGGCGCGATGTCGTCGCGCCGGTCGCGCAGGGGGGGCAGGTGGATCTCGATGGTATTGAGGCGGAAGAGGAGGTCCTCGCGAAAGCGGCCGGCCGCCACCTCCGCCGGGATGTCCGCGTTGGTCGCGGAGAGAATCCGCACGTCGATCTTGCGCGAGCGCGACGCGCCGACCCGCTCGACCTCGCCGCTCTCGAGCACGCGCAGCAGCTTGGCCTGCTGCCGCGGCTCCAGCGTGCCGATCTCGTCCAGCAGCAGCGTGCCCCCCTCGGCCAGCTCGAACCGGCCGATGCGGTCCGCGCGCGCATCGGTGAACGCCCCCTTCACGTGTCCGAACATCTCGCTCTCGAACAGCCCCTCCGAGAGTCCGCCCAGGTTGACCGCCACGAGCGGCCGTGCGGCACGCGGCGAGGCGGCGTGGATCCACTGGGCGACGACCTCCTTGCCGGTGCCGTGCTCGCCGCGAATGAGCACGTTGGCATCTGACGGCGCCACCCGCTCGATGAGCTGCAGCACCGGCCGCATGACCGCCGATTCGGCGATGAGCGGCGGCCGGCCGTCGCGCCGGAGCAGCTGGTTTTCGCCCTCGAGCCGCCGGGTCCGCCGGAGCGCCCGCCCGAGCTCCACCTGGGTCCGGAGCGTGGCGAGCAGGCGCGCGTTGTCCCACGGCTTCTCGATGAAGTCGCGGGCCCCGCGGCGCATCGCCTCGACGGCCTTGTCCACGCTCCCCCAGGCCGTCATGACCACCGCCGGCAGCGTGGCATCCAGCGCCTGGAGCTCGGAGACCAGCTCCAGGCCTTCTCGGCCGGTCGTAGTGTCCCGGGCGTAGTTGAGGTCGAGGAGGACGGCGTCGAAGTCGGCCCGCTGCACGGCGGCGAGGACGGCGGCGGGGGAGCCCGCCGTCTCGATGGCGTAGCCCTCGCCCTTGAGCAGGAGCCGGAGCGCTTCGCGGACGTCCGACTGGTCGTCCGCGACGAGGATACTGGGAGGCGGCGAGGAGTTCGACAACGAGACCTGGGCGGTGGAATCGGGGGGAATCTACACCAGGGACGACACGATGGAGCACCGACGCAAGGCCGCGGTGACTCCCGTAACCGCTACGCGCCTTCCCCAGCCTGCGCGCTTCCGGCGACCGCCGGCTCGACGATCCATCCGTCCCTCAGCTGGATCGTCCGGTTCCCGTACGACGCGTTCCGTTCCGAGTGCGTCACCTGCACGATCGTCGTCCCCTGCCGGTTGAGCCGGGTGAAGAGCTCCATGATCTCCTCCCCCTGCGCGCTGTGCAGGTTGCCGGTCGGCTCGTCGGCCAGCAGCAGCTTCGGGCTCGCGATCACCGCGCGGGCCACCCCCACGAGCTGCTGCTGACCACCCGAGAGCTGGCTCGGATAGAGATCCTTCTTGCCGACCATCTGGAACCGGTCGAGCGTCTCCCCCACGATGGCGGCGCGCTCCTTGGGCTTGACGTCCCGATAGGAGAGCGGGATCTCCAGGTTCTCGTACACGGTCAGGTCGTCGAGCAGGTGGTACTTCTGGAACACGAACCCGATGTAGCGCTTGTTGAGCTCCACCCGCTTCTTGGGCGACAGGGTGTGCACGGGCTCGCCGAGGAAGTCGAACTCGCCGGTCCAGGCGTGGTCGAGCATGCCGAGGATGCCGAGCAGGGTCGACTTCCCCGCCCCGGACGGTCCCATGATGGTGACGAACTCACCCTGCTGGATCGTGAGGTCGATCCGCCGGAGGACGTACGTCGTGGTGGGGCCGGTCTGATAGGCCCGGTCGAGATTGGCGAGTCGGATCACGGGGTCTCCATCGGCGGGTTGGTTTGGCCGGCGCGGCAGCTCTTGCCTCCGGCGTCCATCACTCGCTCCGCAGCGTGATGGCGGGGTCCACCGAGGTGGCTCTGCGCGCCGGCAGATAGCAGGCGGCGAGTGCCACCACCATGAGCACGGCGGCGATCCCGCCCAGCGTGAGCGGGTCGTACGGGCTCACCTGGTAGAGCAGACCGCCCAGGAACCGCGTCAGCAGCGCCGAGCAGGCGAGGCCCACGAGAATGCTGGGCGCGACGAGACCCATTCCCCGGGCGATGACGCCGCGGCGGGTCTGCGCGGGGTCCTCGCCCAGCGCCAGCCGGATGCCGAACTCGCGCGTCCGCTGAGTCACCGTGTAGGCGATGACGCCGAAGATCCCGACGGCGGCCAGCAGCAGCGCGATGCCGCCGAGGGCGGCCATCAGCAGGAAGCTGAACCGCGCCTGCGCCATCCCTTCGGAGACGTACGCCGTCATCGGTACCGTCCGGGTGACGGCGAGGTCCTTGTCCATCTCGTGGACCAGGCCGGTCACCGTGGGGACGAGGGCCGCCGGCGCCACCGCCGACTCCACCGCGACGTCCACCACCACCGGCAGGAACTGGCCCATCGAGAAGAAGATGAGGGGCCGCACGGCGCGCGTGAGGTCGTGACTGCGCTGATGCTCCACGACGCCCACCACTTCGGCCATGTTGTTCGGCTGCCCGGTCGGACCGATCTGGAGCTGCTTGCCCACGGCACTCTGCCCCGGCCACGCCTGGCGGGCGAGCGTCTCGTCGATGACGATGACCGTCGGCTTGCCGGTCACATCGTCCCACGTGAACGTCCTTCCGGCCAGGAGCCGCGTGTTCATCGCGGCGAAGTAGTCCGGCGAGATCTGTCGACCGTCCGCCGTCACGCTCTCCCAGTTGCGCGCCGTGGCCTCGTCGAAGGCGTACGGCGAGAGCGGCCCGCTCCCGGTGAGCGGCAGCTTGGAGATCAGACCGACCCGGCGGGCGCCAGGCAGCTCGCCGAGGCGCCGCTCGAGCTCGCGCAGGAAGGTCCGCCGCTCCACCGGGGTCGGATACCGGCTCGCGGGCAGGGCCAACTGGAAGGTGAGCACGTCGGACGCGTCGAATCCCGGCCGCACCTGTTGCAGTGCCACGAAGCTCCGGACCAGCAGCCCCGCGCCCACCAGCAGCACCACGGACAGTGCCACCTCGCCGAGGATGAGCAGGCTCCGCACCCGCTGGCGGGCCGCGCTGGTGCCCGCCCGGCCACCCGCCTGGAGCGCCCGATGCGGGTCGTTCCGCGCGGCCTGCAGCGCCGGCGCGAGGCCGAACGTCAGCGTCGTGACCAAACAGGTGAGCGCGGTGAAGGCCAGCACCCGCCCGTCGACATCGATCTCGCCGAGCCGCGGGAGGTTCGAGGGATGAAGCGCCCGCAGCAGCCCGAGCGCCAGGGTGGTCACCATCAGGCCAAGTACCCCACCGGCCAGCGCGAGCAGCCCGCTTTCCGCCAGCAGTTGCCGCGCCACGGCCCAGCGGCTGGCGCCGAGCGCAGTGCGGAGCGCGAACTCCCCTTCGCGGACCGTCGCCCGCACCAGCAGCAGGTGCGCCACGTTGGCGCAGGCGATCACCAGCACCAGGGCCACCGCGCCGAGCAGCACCAGGAGTGCCGGCCGCGCGTGCTTGACCACGTCCTCCTGCAGCGGCACGGCGCGGATCCGCACGTTCGTGCCCGCGTGCTCCGGAAACTCCTTCCGAAATTGCATGGCGATGCCGTTCATCTCGGCCTGCGCCTGGGCGAAGGTCGCGTCCGGCCGGAGGCGGCCGAAGACGGTGAAGAACGTGAAATTCCGCGGCGGTGCCTGGCTGTAGTCGAACTGCAGCGGCGCCCAGATCTCGGCATCCGTGACCAGGAACGCCTCGGCGGGGAGCGCCAGCCGAAACTCGGGCGGCAGGATCCCCACGACGGTGTAGCCCGTGCCGTCGAGCTGGATCGCCTGCCCCACGAGCTGGGGATCGGCACCGTAGCGCCGGCGCCAGAGCCGGTCGCTCAGCATCACGACGTGCGGACCGTTCGCCGCCTCCTCCTCGGCCAGGAAGTTCCGGCCCAGAGCCGGGGTGACCCCGAACAGCGGGAAGAAATTGGCGGTGATCGTCGCGATATCGACCCGCTCGGGCTCACCCGTGCCGGTCAGATTGCCGCGCAGGCCCGCCACGTTGCCCGCCGACGCCGCGGCAAACGTCTCGAAGGTGCGGCTCCGCTGCTGGTAGTCGCGGAAGTCCAGCGGCGAGACCGCGGGGAGCGACTGGGCGCCTTCGCCGAAATCGTTCCAGATGTTCGCGATGCGATTCGCGTGCGGGTACGGCAGCGGGCGGAGCAGCACGCCGTTCACCACCGTGAAGATCGTGGTCGTTGCGCCGATGCCGAGCGCCAGCGTGAGGATCGCCGCAAGCGTGAATCCGGGCGTCCGACGCAGGGCGCGAACAGCGTAGCGGAAGTCCTGCAGGACGGCGGGCATCATTCGCTCCGGAGGGCCACGAGGGGATCGACCTTCGTCGCCCGTACGGCCGGGACCAGGCAGGCGACGGTCGAGACCGCCGCCAGTGTGGCGACGGCGATGGCGATGATGACCGGGTCCGTGGGACTCACGCCGAAGAGCTGGCTGGCGAGCAAGCGGGTCAGCGCGAGCGCGCCGACGAGTCCCAGCCCGATTCCGATCGCCGCCATGCCAAGGCCCCGGCGGAGCACCAGGTGGCGCACGCTGCCCGCGCGGGCTCCGAGCGCCAGCCGGATGCCGAGCTCACGCGTCCGCTGGCTGACGGAGTACGCCATCACGCCGTAGACTCCCACGGCCGCGAGGCAGAGTGCCAGGCCTCCGAAGGCCGTGAGCAGGAGCATGCTGAACCGGTATCGGGCCACCGCGTCCGTTACCAGCTCGCTGATCGGGCGGAGCCGGCTGACGGGTTGCTCGGGATCCACGTCGTGTACCGCCGCCTTGATGGCCGGGAACAGCGTCTCCGGAGGCAGGGCGCTGCGGACTACGAACGAGATCGGAAGGCTGGTGAAGATGGTCCAGAACTCGGCCGTGAGCTGCGGCGCGGGCACGTAGATCTCAGGGCGGGCCGATGCGGAGAGTCCCTCGTGATGCACGTCCCCCACGACGCCGACGATCTCCCGCCATTCCGGCTCGTCGGTCGCGCTGCCGAAGGTCACCCGCTGCCCGAGGGGGTCGCGCCCGCCGAAGAACGAGCGGGCGAAGGCTTCGTTCACCACCGCGACCAGTTGCGCACCGGCGGCGTCGCTCTCCCGCAGGGGGCGGCCGCGCCTGAGCGAGATCCCCATGCTCTCGAGGTACTCCCCCATCACGATGCGGTACCCGGCAAAGCGCTCGTGGCCGGGCGCGGCCGGCGGCTCGCCTTCGACCGAGACGTCGCCGTTGGTGTTGCCGTCGCCCAGCGGAAGGAAGTAGACCGCCCCCGCGTGGGACGCGCCCGGGATCGCGCGCAGACGATCCAGTACCCGCGTGACGAAGCCCCGTTGGGCGTCGGCGCTCTGATACTTGGCGCTTGGGACGTTGAACTGGAAAGCCGCGGCACCCGCGGGGCGGAAGCCGGGGTTCACCCCGGCGAGGCGCCGGACGCTCACGATGAGCAGCGCCGCACCGGCCAGCAGCACCAGCGCGAGGGCGATCTGGGCCACCACCAGCCCCGCGCGGAATCGGCTGGCCGACCGGCCCCCGCTGGTGCCCCTGCCCTCCCCACGAAACGAGTCGGCCGGGTCGTGGCGGGTAACCGCGAGGGCGGGCACCAGTCCGAACGCGAGGCCGACGACCAGGGAGACGGCGAGGGTGAAGCCGAGCACCTGGCCGTCGATCGAGATGTCATTGAGGCGCGGGATCCCGCGCGGATGGAGGGCCAGGAGCGCATCCACCGACCACGACGCCACCAGGAGCCCCAGCACCCCTCCGACGACGGCGAGCACCACCGCTTCCACCAGCGCCTGCTGGATGAGCCGGCCGCGGCCGGCCCCGAGCGCCGCCCTGATCGCGACTTCCCGCGCGCGCGTGGAGGCTCGGGCCAGAGAGAGATTGGCGACGTTGGCGCAGGCGATCAGCAGGACGAACGCGACGGCGCCCAGGAGCAGCCACAGCGCCGGTCGGACGGCGTCGACGGCGTCGTCGGTGAACGCGATAACCGTCGCTCCCCGGCCGGTGTTGGTGGCCGGGTACTCGGCCGTCAGGGCTCGTGCCACTGCGCTCACGTCGGCTTGCGCGTCCGAGAGGCTGGCCCCCGGCTTGAGCCGCCCCACGACGTCATACGAGTGGGAATCGCGCTCGTTCGCCCGCCCGACTCCGAATCCCAGGGGCAGCCAGAGTTGCGTCCGACCGGGATATGCCAGCGAGGCCGGCGCCACGCCGACGATCGTGTAGGGCATCCCGCTCAGGTTGAGCGTGCGTCCGAGGATGCCGGAGTCCGCCCCGAACCGGGTCCGCCACAGCGTCTCTCCGATCACGGCCACGGTGCCCTGACCCTGATCCTCACCCGGAAGCAGTCCGCGGCCCAGCATGGGCGCGACGCCGAGCGTGCGGAAGAAGTCAGCGGAGACCAGCGCCGCCGGCATCTCCTCCGGCTCTCCGGCTCCGAGGAGGCTCACGGCGACCCCGCGCCACGCGGCGAGCGACTCGAATCGGTGGGTGCGGGTCTTCCAGTCGAGAAAGTTGGCGCCGCTCACCGATCCCACCTCGCCACCACCGTAGGTCTCGCGCACCACGGCGAGTCGGTCGGGCTCGGGATACGGCAGCGGCCGAATGAGCACCCCGTTGACGACGCTGAAGATCGCGCTGTTCGCGCCGATCCCGAGCGCGAGCGTGAGCAGGGTGACGGCCGTGAAGCCGGGGGACTTGGCCAGCGAGCGGAAGGCGTAGCGCACGTCTTGCCACAGGGTGGACATCAATCGCTCCGGAGGGCGTGGGCCGGGTCGGTGCGGACGGCCCGCAGTGCCGGCACCAGGGTGGCGCCCGCGGCCGCGAGGATGAGGACGAGCGTGGTTCCGACGAGGGTGAGCGGATCGGTGGGCCGCACCTGGAAGAGCAGGCTCGCGAGCAGGCGAGTGACGGCCAGCGCCCCTGCCATGCCCGCGACGATGCCGGCGCCCACGAGCCACGCGGACTGCGACACGACCAGCCCCAGGATCTGCCCCGGCAGGGCGCCGAGCGCCATCCGGACGCCGATCTCGCGCTCGCGCTGCGCCACCACATGCGCCATCACGCCGTAGATGCCGACCGAACCGAGCACCAGGGCGACGAGGGCGAAGCCGCTCACCAGCAGCATGATCAGTCGCCGCTCGGCGGCCCAGCTGCCCATGGCGGCCTCCATGGTCTGCACGCCGCTGAGCGGCACATCGGGGTCGATCCCGGCGACCGCCGTGCCGAGCGCGCTCGCCAGCGCCGACGGATCGCCGGCGGTCCGCAGCACGACGTGCATCGAGGGCGGCGCGGTCCCGGTGCCGGCGGGGAACTGGGCGTACGGCAGGAACATCTCGGGCCGGGGCGAGGCCGTGAGCCCGCGGTGCCGCACGTCGCCCACGATCCCGACGACCGTGCGCCAGACCGAGTCCGCGCCGCCCCCGCCCAGCAGCACGCGGTGGCCGAGCGCATCACCGTTGGGCCAGACCTGCCGCGCGAGCGTGCGGTTGACGATCATCGCGCCCGGCGTCCCGATCCGGTCGGTCTCCGCGAAGTCCCGTCCCTGGAGCACCGGAATCCCCATCGTCGCGAAGTAGCCCGGGCTCACGGTCTGCCAGTCGGCCGGGT
>DASSYY010000339.1:0-10009 GCA_035703025.1 Gemmatimonadales bacterium
AGCGCGAGCGCCGTGAGGCCGTCGAAGTCCGGCAGCGCGAAGTCCGCCAGGATGAGGTCGGGCGTGCAGCCTTCGAGTGCTGCCAGGAAGCTGCGCCGCGACTCGACCCGCGTGACGGCGTCCGCGATCTGCGCCCGCTCCAGCCGTGACCGGGTGAGCTCGGCGTCCAGCGGGCTGTCCTCCAGCATGAGGATCTCGACCGGCCGCATGGCGTCACTCATACCAGTCGGGGGCGGGCGCTGCCCGGCGGCGGCTCGTTGAGCACGGCCCAGAACCCGCCCACCTCCTGTACGGCCTCGATAAACTCCTGGAAGCCGACCGGCTTGACGACGTAGGCGTTGACGCCCATGCGGTAGCTCCGCAGCAGGTCCTGCTCCTCGCGCGAGGAGGTCAGCATCACCACCGGCACCTGACGCAGCTCCGGATCCTTCTTGATCACCTCGAGCACCTGCAGCCCGTCCACCTTGGGGAGCTTGAGATCGAGCAGGATGAATGCCGGGTGTCCGTTCTGCCGGCCCGCGTGCGATCCGCGGTGGTAGAGATAGTCCAGCGCTTCGGCGCCATCGCGCGCGACTATCACGTCGTTGGCGAGCCGGCCGCGCTCGAGGGCGACCAGCGTGAGCTCGAGATCCTTGGGGTTGTCCTCCACGAGGAGGATCGGTTTCAGCGGGGTCACGGCGCCTCCGTGGCCTGATGACGAAGGGGAAGAGAGAAGTAGAAGCTGGCCCCGGCGTCCACCGCGCCGGTGGCCCAGGTGCGGCCGCCGTGCCGGGCGACGATCCGGCGGACGTTCGCGAGGCCGATGCCGGTCCCCTCGAAGTCCTCCATGCGGTGGAGCCGCTGGAACACCCCGAACAGCTTGTCGACGTACTGCATCTCGAAGCCGACGCCGTTGTCGCGAACGGTGAAGACGGCCTCGCGCTCGCCGACCTCGCTCCACACCTCGATCCGCGCGGGCGTGCGGCCGCGGGTGTATTTGACGGCGTTGGCGAGCAGATTGTGCACGGCCTGGCGGAGCAGCGCGAGATCGGCGTCGACCTCGGGCAGCTCGGCCACGCGCCACTCGACCAGCCGGCCGGCGGCCTCCTGCATGACGTCCGACCGCACCTCCGACACCAGCCGGTTCATGTTCACTCGGCTGACGTTGAGGGCGGTGCGCCCGATCTGCGAAAAGCTCAGGAGGTTGTCGACCAGGGTCCCGGCGAAGTGGGCCGATTCGACGATCGTCCCGATGTAGCGATGGGCCGACGGATCCCGGCTCGCCTCCAGCCGCTCGCGCAGCAGCTCGGCATACCCCACGATGTGCCGGAACGGCGCACGGAGATCGTGCGACACCGAATACGAGAAGGCCTCGAGCTCCCGGTTGCTGCGCGCGAGCTCCGCCGAGAGCTCCGCCAGCTCCTCCGCCTTCCGCAGCACCACCTCCACGATTGCCTGGCGCAGGTCGGAGGCCCCATCGATCTCGCTGGGCCACCAGGCCACTGAGCGCCCGCTGACGGTCTGACGCCAGGTCTCGAAGGAGGTGCGAGGATGCAGCCTGCCGCCCTCCGCCGCCGCCGGCTTGGCCGGATCGCCGCCCCAGCGGATCGTGCGCAGCACCTCCGGCCGGAACCAGAGCACGAAGCTCCGGTGCCGCGTGGAGAGAGAAATCGCGAGGAGCCCGCTGGCGGTCTCCCGGAAGGACTCGGCGTCCGGAAGGAGCGTAGGCAGACAGTCGGTGTGGAAGACGTCGTGCCGCCCCTCCTCGACCAGCCAGTCCACGATCCGCTGCACCACCGGCTCCGGGGGCGTCTCGCCGACGAGGGTGCACTCGCCCTCGAAGAGCACCGCGACGCCGGTGGCGCGGCCGAATGCCAGCAGGTCCGCGGGATGGCGCGCCAGCCCTTGGACGAACGGCTCCTCCTCGGCCATGGACGCCAGCAGCCGGGCCTGGATGGCCTTCAGCCGCATGCGGTGCTCGTAGTCGGCCGTATTGGCCTGGGCGGAGAGCTGGAGCGCGAGCGTCTGGCCGAGGAAGTCGCAGGCGGTCCGCACGGCGAACGGCAACCGCCGCGGCGTCGCGTGGTGACAGGCGATGAGACCCCAGAGCCGCCCGCCCCGCACCACGGAGATCGACATCGAGGCGCTCACGCCCATGTTGTGCAGGTACTCCAGGTGCACCGGCGAGACGCTGCGAAGCGCGGCGTGCGTGAGGTCGGCCGCCGCGCCGGTGACGGGATGACGTTCCGGCACGAGCGGCACGGGGCGGTACGCCGCGTCGGGAATGAGCCGCCACCGGTTGAGCCGGTAGAGCTCCCGCGCCTGGTGCGGGATGTCGGACGCGGGAAACCAGTGGTCCAGCAGCGATGGATAGGCCGCCGAGCGGCTCTCGGCCACGACCTGTCCGTGCCAGTCCTCGTCGAACCGGTACACGAGCACCCGGTCGAACCCGGTGATTCGCCGGACCTCCTCGGCTGCGAGTCGCGCCAGCTCTTCCACCGACGAGGTCGAGGGCAGGGCGCCGACGAACGTGCGCACCAGGGGATACAGGTCGTGGAAGTTGACGGGCTCTCCGGTAGCGGCCGGCTCCAGCTCGAGCATCAGCACGCCGTGCCGCCGATGCACCACGGCCTCGAACGGCCCGGCGCCATCGGCGGTGACGGTGGCGGCGTACAGCGGCTGCCCCTCCAGCTCTGCCGACCTCACCACCGCGGCGATGCGGCCGGTCTCGGCGGGACCGAGCAGCTCCACCAGCGGCCGGCCCAGCACCGCGTCCGCCGGGCGGCCGAAGTAGCTCTCTGTGTTCGCGCTGACCTGGTCGACCACCAGGTCCGGCTCGGCCAGCACGAGCAGGATGCCGTGCGGCTGAATGCTGCCCGGGATGTGGATCGGCTCCCGATCGCAGGTCGAGAGGTCGACGGCCGGCTGACGCGCGCGTGCTGTTGTTTGCGTGTTGGGCATACGCCTCCGCCAACCGCTCGCGGCCGGCAACGGCCCGAGCGTCCCCGTGGGGCATACACGATTCTGAAGCGAGTGATTTTATTGCGCGCCGATATTCCGCGACGTGTCCAGGCGCACACCGGCGCCGTAAGCGGGGCGACGTGGGAGAAAGCCAGCTGGCGCGCGCGTGATCGGAACCCTGGAACCGGGCGTGTGAGCCTCCACTAACGTGGTGGCAACGGCGTCAGTTGTCCGTCTGGAGCGATCTTCACTCCATCGGGCTAACGCGCTGTACAGCACGCTCCTGCAATGCGTTAGGCCCCTCCTCCCCCGCCCCGAGCACCCCGCCGCCTTCCCCCCTGGCCTCCCATCGCCTGGGCCCGTAGACTCCAGGGCGGCGCGAATCTTCGTGCTCACCCATGACCAGCACCCAGCTACCCCCTGACCGTCGCTCGACGTTTCCGGGCTACTCGCTAGCCGCGGAGATTCATCGCGGGCGCAAGCGCGCGGTGTACCGGGCCGTGCGCGACCAGGACGGCGCGGGCGTCATCCTCAAGACCCTGGTGGACGACTATCCGTCGCCGTCCGAGACGGCGGCGCTCCGCCGCGAGTTCGAGCTGCTGCGCGGGCTAGACATCCGCGGCGTCGCCGTAGCGCTCGGGCTCGAGAGCTACCGGGATCGGCTGGCGCTGGTGCTGGAGGATGCGGGCGGCGACTCGCTCAAGACGCTCGTGGCCCAGGGGCCGCTCGACCTGGACCGGTTCTTCGCGATCGCGCTCCCGCTGGTGGCCGCCATCGCGCGGATCCACGAGCGCGGAGTGATCCACAAGGACATCAACCCGAGCAACGTGCTGGTGAACCTGGCCCAGGGCGAGGTCCGGGTGATCGACTTCAGCATCTCCTCCCGCCTGGCGGCGGAGCACCGCCGCCACCTGCAGCATCCGCACCTGCTCGAAGGCACCATCGCCTACATGTCGCCCGAGCAGACCGGGCGCATGAATCGCGGTGTCGACTATCGCTCCGACCTCTACTCGTTCGGCGCCACCTGCTACGAGATGCTCACCGGGCAGCGGCTGTTCGAGTCGAACGATCCTCTCGAGGTGATCCACGGGCACGTGGCCCAGGCGCCGGTGCCGCCGCACACGCGCGACCCGCGGATCCCGCGGGTTCTCTCCGACCTGATTCTCCGGCTCCTCGCCAAGACCGTCGAGGACCGCTATCAGAGCGCCGAGGGCGTCGAAGCCGACCTCCGCCGCTGCCGGGACGAGTGGCGGGACACCGGGCGGATCACGCCCTTCCCCCTGGGACAGGCGGACGTCCGCGGCCGGTTCGTGCTGCCGCAGCGGCTCTACGGCCGCGAGCAGGAGGTGGCGCGGCTGACCGAGGCGTTCGAGCGCGTGGCCGAGGGCGGCGCGGAGCTGGTCCTGGTCTCGGGCTACTCGGGGATCGGGAAGACGTCGCTGATCCAGGAGCTCCACCGCTCGCTCCCACGCCGCCGCGGCCAGATCATCACCGGCAAGTGCGACCAGCTCGCCCGCGACCGCCCGTACGGCGCGCTCGCCCAGGCGTTCCAGGGTCTTCTTCGGCACATCCTGGCGGGGACCGACGCGGAGGTGGCCGGCTGGCGCGAGCGAGTGCAGACCGCGGTGGGCGGGAACGGACAGGTGGTGATCGAGGTCGTGCCGGAGCTGGCGCATCTGCTCGGTCCCCAGCCGCCGGTGGCTCCACTCGACCCGACCGAGTCGCAGAACCGCTTCAACCGCGTGTTCCTCGACTTCGTCGGCGCATTCGCGCGCGCGGCACACCCACTCGTGCTGTTCCTCGACGATGTCCAGTGGGCCGACGCCGCCACGCTCACGCTTCTGCCGCTGCTGGTCACGCGGCCCGAGCTGACCGGCCTGCTGGTGATCGGCGCCTATCGCAGCAACGAGGTCCATCCGACTCATCCACTGATGCAGATCGTCGAGTCGCTGCGCGGACGCGGCGCCCGGGTGACCGAGCTGGTCCTCCCACCTCTGGACCCGGACCACCTCCGCGCCCTCGTGGGCGACGCGCTCGCCGCGCCGGCCTCTCTCGTCGAGGAGCTGAGCGCGGTGGTGCTGGAGAAGACCGCGGGCAATCCGTTCTTCGTGATTCAGTTCCTCTCCGCGCTCCACCAGGACGGCCAGATCGCCTTCGACGACACCGGCAGGGCCTGGCGGGTCGACCTCGACGCGATCCGCAGCCTCCGGATGACCGACAACGTCGTAGACCTGATGACCGGCCGGATCCAGCGCCTCGGGGAGCCGACCCGCCGAGTCCTGCGCCTGGCCGCCTGTATCGGCAACCGGTTCGACCTCGGCACGCTCGCCGTCGTGGCCGAGACCGAGCCCGCCGCCGTCGCCGGCGACCTGTGGCCCGCCGTCGACCAGGGACTGGTGATCTCGGAGGAGCAATCCTACGGGATCGCGCCCGACCCGGCCGACGCGAGAGGCGCCGAGCTCAGGCGCTACCACTTCCTCCACGATCGGGTCCAGCAGGCCGCCTACGCGCTCATCCCCGACGCCGCCAAGCCCCAGGCGCATCTGACGGTGGGCCGCCTGCTGCTCGAGCGGGGACATGGCGACGGTGGCGCGGAATGGCTGTTCGACGTGGTACATCACCTGAACATGGGCGCCGGGCTGATGACCGACGCCACCGAGCGCCTCCGCCTGGCCGAGCTGAACCTGCAGGCGGGGCGGCGCGCCAAGGCGTCGGCCGCGTTCCCGAGCGCCCACGGGTATTTCGCGGCCGGCGCCGCACTGCTGCCCGAGGAGGCGTGGGACCGGCAGCACGCGCTGGCCTTCGCGCTCCGCCTCGAGCTCGCCGAGAGCGAGTACCTGACCGGCCGGCTGGAGGACGCGGAGCGCGCGTACGAGGTCCTGCTCGAGCGGGCCGCCACGCCGCTCGAGAGCAGCGACGCCTATCTGCTGATGATGAACCAGTACGAGACGACCGCTCGCTACTACGACGCGATCCGTGCCGGCATGGCGGCGCTCCGGCTCCTGGGCTTCGCGCTCCCCGAGACCGAGGCCGAACAGCGCGCGGCGCTCGAGGCCGACATCGCGGCCATCCGCGCCTCGCTGGCCGACCGTCCGGTGGCCGTGCTGCTCGACCTGCCGCGGCTCGAGAGTCCCGCCGTCCGCGCGGCCCTCAAGCTGTTGATGATCCTGTGGAGCCCGGCGTACATCTCGGGCCAGAACCGGCTCAGCGACCTGGTGGGCGCGCGCATGGTGCGGCTCTCCCTCGAGCACGGCAACGCCGAGGAGTCGGCCTACGGCCACGTCGCGTTCGCGATGACGGTGGGGTGGGTGTTCGGCGACTACGCCCAGGGCTACGAGTTCGGCCGCCTCGGCATCGCGCTCAACGAGCGGCTGGCCGATCTCCGGCTCCGGGGCCGGGTGCACCACCGGTTCGCGGCCCTGGTGAACTTCTGGCGGCAGCCCTTCGCCACCTCCATCCCGCACGCGCAGGAGGCGGTGCGCGCCGGCCTCGAGAGCGGCGACTTCATGATCGCCGCCTACGGCCAGTTCCAGCAGAGCTGGTGGGGGATGCACATCGACCCCGACCTGGCCGGCTTCCTCGAGCGCTACCAGCCGACCGTCGACTTCCTCGAGCGCATGCGGGCGCAGGCCTACCGCGAGGTGCAGAAGATGATTCTGCAGTGGGCCCGCGCGCTCCAGGGACGCACCACGGCGCCCACCAGCCTGACGGGCGAGGGGTTCGACGAGTCGGCCTTCCTGAGTGCCTACGGCAGCAAGGGCATCTTCGGCAGCTGGTACGTCACGCTCAAGCTCGAGCTGCTCCAGACCTTCGGCGCGCTCGACGAGGCCCGCGCCGCCGCACGGGACTGGGAGCCCGTGGCCGAGCTGTTCAGCAGCTCGCCCTGGCCGGCGATGTTCGCCTTCCGGCACGCGCTGATCCTGTGCGACTGGATTCCCGGCGCACCGGGCGACGAGCGGGCGGCGGCCCTCGCCAAGGCCGATGCGCTGGCCGCCCGCATCCGCATCTGGGCGGACAACGCGCCCGACAACTTCGAGCACATGTACCACCTGGTCGCCGCCGGCCTCGCGCGGATCCGGGGACAGGCCTCCGCCGCCTTCGAGCACTTCGAGGCCGCCCTGGCTGCAGCGCAGCGCCTGCCCTCACCCCGCTACCGGGCGCTGGCGAACGAGCGCTATGGCGAGTTCTGGCTGGCGCGCCAGCAGCCCGACGTCGCGGCGCCGTTCCTGCGCGAGGCCCAATTCGGCTACCGCCAGTGGGGCGCGCTCGCCAAGGTGGCCGATCTCGAGCGCCGGCACGGTGCCCTGCTGACGCGGCGCGCTGCCCCCGGCGCCGGCCCGATCGCCACCACGGCTACGACCCAGACGGCGGCCACCGCGCTGGACATCCACACCGTGATCAAGGTCAGCCAGGCGATCGCCAGCGAGATGGACCTCGAGCTGCTGCTCGGCCGGCTCATGCGCATGGCCATCGAGCACGCCGGCGCCGAGCGCGGCCACCTGGTCCTCGAGTACCAGGGCGCGCCGGCGGTTCATGTGACCGGCACGACCGCCGGGGTCGAGGTCCAGGCGCAGAGCGGGACTCCCCTGGCGGAGGCGACCGGGCTGCCGGTGATGCTCGTGAACCTGGTGCGCCGGACGGGCGAGACCGTGGTCCTGGCCGACGCGGCCGTCGAGGGGCCGTTCGTCGAGGACCCATACATCCGGCGCGAGCGGACCCGGTCGATCGTCTGCACGCCGCTCATGAACCAGGCCCGGCTCACCGGTGTGCTGTACCTGGAGAACAACCTCGCGGCCGGCGTCTTCACCGCCGACCGCGCGCAGATCCTGCAGATGATCGCGGCGCAGGCGGCGATCGCCGTGGAGAACGCCCGGCTCTTCGCCGAGATCGCCCGACTCAAGGACCGGCTGCAGGCGGAGAACGTCTATCTCGCCGAGGAGATCAAGACCCAGCAGGGATTCGAGGAGATGGTGGGCCACGCGCCCACGCTGCAGCGCGCCCTGGCCCGGGTGGAGCAGGTGGCGCCCACCGATTCCACGGTGCTGATCACCGGCGAGACGGGCACCGGCAAAGAGCTCGTGGCCCGCGCGATCCATACCCACAGCCGCCGGCGGGACCAGCCGCTGGTGAGCGTCAACTGCGGCGCCATCTCGCCGGGCCTGGTGGAGAGCGAGCTCTTCGGGCACGAGAAGGGCGCGTTCACCGGGGCGCTTGGCCGGAAGATCGGCCGCTTCGAGCTGGCGGACGGCGGCACGATCTTCCTCGACGAGATCGGCGACCTGCCGCTCGACCTCCAGGTGAAGCTGTTGCGGGTGCTCCAGGAGGGCGAGATCGAGCGGGTGGGCGGAATCAAGCCGATCAGGGTGGACGTGCGGGTGGTGGCCGCGACCCACCGCGACATCCGCGCGCTGGTGGACGAAGGACGGTTCCGCGCGGATCTCTACTACCGGCTCAACGTCTTCCCGATCCACATGCCCGCGCTCCGCGAGCGGCGCGAGGACATCCCCGCCCTCGCCCGGCACTTCGTGCTCAAGTACGCCGCCCGCTTCGGCAAGACCATCGAGACGATTCCCGCGGAGACGCTCGCGGCACTGTCGGCCTACGACTGGCCCGGCAACATCCGCGAGCTCGGGAACGTGATCGAGCGGTCGGTCATCGTGAGCCGGGGCGGCACGCTCGAGCTGGGCGACTGGATCGTGCCGCAAGCGCCGCGAGCGGCGCCGTCCGGGGCGGGGCCAGCGGCAGCCGGCGGGGGCACGCTGGAGCAGCTCGAGCGCGCGCGCATCCTCGAAGCGCTCGAGCAGACCAGGTGGCGGGTGAGCGGGCCGAAAGGCGCGGCGGTGCGGCTCGGACTCAAGCCGACCACGCTGGAGTCGCGGATGAAGCGGCTGGGGATTGTCCGACCAGGCTAATTCCAGCTCCCCCCGAGCGCCCGGAACAACTGCACCACCGACGACAGCTCCAGCAGCTGGGCCTGGCTCAGGGCCAGCTCCGCCGAGAACAGCCCGCGCTGTGCGTCGAGCACCTCGAGATAGCTCGCCACACCACCGCGATACCGGAGCTCGGCCAGCTCGGCGGCCTGGCGCAGTGCCGCGACCTGGCTGGCCTGCGCCACCCGCTGGTCGCGGCTGGTCCGGACGCCCACCAGCGCGTCGTTGGCCTCGCGAAACGCCTGCAGCACAGCCTCCTCGAACTGGAGCCGTGCCTGTTCCGACCGCGCTTCCGCCGCGCGCGCCTGGTTGCCGAGGCGGCCGCCGGTGAAGAGCGGAATCGAGATCCCGCCCAGCAACTGGTAGACCTCGGCATTTCCCGAGAACAGATCCCCGGCGGTGGTGGCCTGCGTCCCGTAGTTGCCGGTGATGCTGAGGGTCGGGAGCCGGGCCGCCTGCGCCGCGCCGGCCCGTGCCACCGACGCCGCGTACCCCCGCTCGGCCGCACGCACGTCGGGCCGCCGGCCCAGGAGGGAGGCGGGAATCGAATCCGGCACGCGCACCCGCTCGACCGCGGCCGCCAGGTCCGTCCCCGCCGGAATGTCGAACGGCAGCCGGCCGACGAGCGCGGCGAGCTGGTGCTCGCGCTGGGCCCGGAGCCGCCGGGCCTGCGCCAGTGACGCCGCCGGGACCGCCACCTCGGCCTCGAACTGATGGACGTCGAGCGCCGAGATCACGCCCTGCGCGAAGCGGTCGCGCGCGAGCTCGAGCGTGCGCCGGCGCGAGGCCAGCGTGCGCTCGGCGATCGCCTCCTCCTGGCCCAGCTCGACCAGCTCGAGGTAGGCGGTGCTCACATCGCTCACCAGAGTGAGCAGGGTGGCGCGATACGACGCCTCCTCCGCCTCGGCGTCGGCACGCGAGGCCTGGACACCTCGCCGGAGCCGGCCCCAGAAATCCAGCTCCCACGACAGATCGGCCGTGACGCGGAGCGCGTCGTACGCGGTGGGCTGGAACGCGCCGATGGCAATCTGGTTGGTGCTCGCCGTGGCGTTGGCGGTCAGCTCGGGCAGCAGCGCTGCGCGGGACACGCCGAGCTCGGCGCGGAACTCGCGGATACGCGCCTGGGCCGTCTGCACGTC